>DDPN01000153.1:0-4075 GCA_002342205.1 Chitinophagaceae bacterium UBA2467
TTTAATTGCATTTCGGTGCACTTGCCTTTATCATCATACTCACAAAGCAAACTATTACCCGTAGAAACAAACCGATACACAGAAGTCAAAGCGGGGTCAATTGGATATTTCGTGTTGGATAAAGAAGGTCCTTTATAATCTACTCGCGGTTTTGAAACCTGATCCGCCAAAAAGCTCCAATCTCTATCAATACTCTCAGCTAATCCATATCCTCCTTGACTTACAATGGATAATTTACCCATACCCAAGGAAGCCCCAAGCTGTTCTAAAGCTTTTGGATAGCCATTAGAGGCGACAGTACCTACCGTAGCAAAAACACCAATTGTTCCTTTTTCTTTTTGCTGAAAGCGCAAAGCCGCTTTACATCCTGCATCAATAACTCCCACCACAGGAATGGTTGGTCCCATTAAATTTTTTATATCGTTGAGTGCATACGCGGTTGCAGTGTTACAAGCTACCACCAACATCTTAGCGTTCGCCTTTTGATAATTGATATATCTGTCAGCAATTCGCTTTTGATAAAAAGTATCTTTTGCTAAAAAAGTCATGCACTTCAATATCTGTTCTTTCAAAAAATCTGTTTTCCCCTCCGCTGCATAATTCCCATAAGGCATGTTTGCTTGGTCAGCCAGATAATTAAAATGTTCACCACGAAAATCAGGTATTCCATCAGCACCTGGCTTACCTGTTTTGTTGTTAAATGCATCAAGGTTGAGCATAGCTTCTAAAACGGTTAATCCACCAGTTCCTGAATCAAATACTCCAATGGGTTGATGTTGACCCCTTACAACTATAATTTGCAAGCCAAATAGCAATAAAAGCGAAAGTCGAGCTAGTATTTTTATCATACTGGAAAGTTAGGGGATATTTAATATTTTTAACAAATGAGGATTTGTTTATGGGCTATTGGCAAAAGTCATGAACCCTATGTAAAATCGGGCACTGACACATTTACGAAAAGACTCAGCCATTATTTTAAAACTGAATGGACACTCCTACCTGCACCCAAACATTCAGGGATGTTAAGTGAATTGGATATTAGAAAAAGAGAAGCAGATGTAATTCTTGAATGGCTTCAAGCAGATGACTATTTGGTATTACTTGATGAAAAAGGGAAAGAACTCTCTTCACCTGAGTTGGCTAAATTTTTACAACAGCGAGCAAATGATGGAAATAAAAATGTTGTATTTCTGATTGGCGGAGCATTTGGAGTAGATGCGAGCGTGATGAAAAGAGCCAATTTTACCTGGAGTTTATCCAAATTAGTTTTCCCTCACCAATTAGTACGTCTTATTTTGGCAGAACAGCTTTACCGAGCGGCTACTATTTTGAGAAATGAAAAATATCATCACAGCTAATGCTCAGCCACACTCAAATAATAATTTTTGTTACAGCAATAGTCAGCATTGTCGCTTTTTCTAGTGCAACAATAAAAGAACAACTTCTTTTCAAACCGGTTCTAATTCAAAAAAGAAATGAATGGTATCGCTTTTTTACAAGCGGACTAATTCATGCAGATTGGGAACATTTATTATTCAATATGCTCACCCTTTATCTATTTGGAGAGGGACTAGAAACACAATTCAATAGAGACAATTTATTTGGAGAGAATGGAGCAATCCTCTATTCAACTTTATACATTTCTGCTTTTCCTTTTTCAATGATTACTTCCTATTGGAAACACAAGCAAAACACTCGATATGCAAGTTTGGGTGCATCAGGAGCAGTTAGCGCTATTTTATTTGCCTCAATACTTCTAAATCCAACCATAAAAATTGGCTTCTTCATTCTGCCGCCCGTAATTCCTGGTTTTGTGTTTGGACCTGCTTACCTACTACTCTCATCCTACTTGAATAAGAAAGGAAAAGACAATATCAATCATGCCGCACACATTGCCGGAGCTATTTATGGAGTAATTTTTACTTTAGCTGAGGCCTACTATTTTAAAAGCCAGACTGCTGTTTTGGATAATTTTATACTACAAGTTGCAGCTTATTTACGCTAAGTCAGAATCCAAAACAACTTGAATCACTTCATTAGTATGAGTGGTAATCTTAAACCGATCATCTAATCGGATTCCTACAACCCAGCAAATTTTATCACCCGTCGTTAAAACCCAAACCTTTTCCTTTTCGGAAGCAGAAAATTTTAAATCGATTAAGAGTCGGGATACTTTTTTCTTTTTACGCATTCCCAATGGGTAAAAATAGTCCCCCTCTTTCCATTTACGCAACAAGAGAGGAAATTGTAAAAGCTTCGCATCTACAAAAACTTGCTTTTCGTTCCCAAATGTAATCTCACTAGTCTTAGCGGGGAGAAAAGTCAAAACACCTTCTGGGTATTTTATTTCTTCATTGATACTCTCCACCTCGATATAGTCATTTTTTGTGGATAATAAAGGAGCAATGATTAACTGCTTTCGATTTTTTATCAATCGCCATTGTCCAGTTGCAGCCACTAATTGCGCGCCGGTTCTGGCATTCAAAAGAAGAGCTGCCTCCCCCACCTGGCCAGGAGTAAACCCAAAAGGATGCAACAATTCAAATAACAAAGAAGTGTGTTCAAATTTCTTTAATTGAGCAATAGAAAGGTGATATTCATTTTGTTTTTGCAACAAGTACTTCTTTTTAAATTGCTCAACATAAATCTGTAATAATTGATCAGCTTGTTCAATTCTTTTGCTATTATCTAAAAGGTTTTGTTTAACAGTTGGAAACACTTTTTCAATCGCAGGCAGAATCGTATGACGAAAATAATTACGTGTATAATCCTCTTTCAAATTGCTGGAATCTGTCACAAATTCAACATGATGAGCAGCAGCATAATTTTGAATATCGTTATGACTAACTGTCAATAAAGGACGAATAACGTTGCCTGAACGAGCAGGAATTCCCATTAACCCTCTTAAACCAGTTCCTCTAAAAAAATGCATTGCAATAGTCTCTGCGTTGTCTTCTTGATGATGCGCTGTAAGTACCCAGTTGAGATGTTTAGTAGAGTCAATCAACTCTTGAAACCAATTATAACGAAGTTGCCGAGCTGCCTCTTGAATTGAGAGTTTTTTTTCACTAGCAAAAGATGCCGTGTTAAACTTATTAACGTGCAATGGCACATTCCATTTAGCAGCTAGTGCACGAACAAATTGCTCATCTCGTTCACTCTCCTCATCCCTTAACATAAAATTACAATGGGCTAATTCTACTTTCAATCCAGCTTCGTGACAAAGAAACGCTAGGACGGTAGAATCCATACCTCCACTTGCAGCAATTAAAAACCCATCTCCAGTATTAACTGGAGCTATTGCCGCTATCAATTTTTTAATTTCAATCAATGCTAGCAATTAAAAGGTTAATTCTTCCCAAGCTCCCCGCAGCTCATTATAGGCATGTTGGTCTTGTACTTTCTTTGCCTGTTCCATCCCTTTTTCATAGGTCGCGATAGCTGCAGAAGTATCCCCATTTCGCTCTAGTAACTTTGCCAAATGATAATAACTACCTACATACATGGGGTCAGAACCAAGCAATTCCTCAAAATATCGACGTGCCTTAAGATCGTCTCCCCTCTTTATGAATTCAAGGGCAAGAGCGTGCTGTAAAAAAGAATCTCCGGGCGACTGGGCTAACATTTCCTGAAGTTTCGTGATACGATCCATTAGTTAGTAGTTATACAATAAAAAACACCAGGTAATCCTTTTTTTAAAGCTGCTCCAAAACTTATCTTTGCATAGTTGCAATAACAACTAATTGAACCGTTTAATCTAACACACATGAAGATTCTGGTTTGTATCAGTAAAACGCCGGATACCACGGCAAAAATAGCCTTCACCGATAACAACACGAAATTCGATACCACTGGGGTACAATGGATCGTCAATCCCTGGGATGAATGGTTCGCCCTAGTCAGAGCTATTGAATTAAAAGAGGCCAATCCCGCCGCAACTCTTCATTTGATTACTGTAGGAGAGTCAGATGCAGATCCTATAATCAGAAAGGCTCTTGCATTGGGTGGTGATGAGGCTTTTCGTATCAATGCAGTAGCCACTGATGGGCAGTTTGTGGCAGAACAGATAGCTGCT
>DDPN01000153.1:4135-7090 GCA_002342205.1 Chitinophagaceae bacterium UBA2467
GATCATAATGGCTCTGCAATGGGTGGTATACTGGCTGGACTTTTAGATTACCCCTATATCAGTCTTGCCACCAAATTGGATATCCAAAACAATCAGGCAATAGTAACCAGAGAAATTGAGGGTGGAGAGGAAGTATGTGAAGCGCCATTGCCCCTCGTAATTAGCGCACAAAAGGGAATGGCGGAAGCTAGAATCCCTAACATGAGAGGAATCATGGCAGCCAGAACAAAACCGCTACATGTACTAGAACCTGTCTCCACAAACATACTTACTACGATCAAAGAATATCATCTTCCTTCTGCAAAGTCCGGTGTCAAATTGATACCCGCAGACCAACCAGAAGAACTGGTACGTCTTTTACATGAAGAAGCCAAAGTAATTTAAATTCACAAAATTCAATTATGAGTATCCTGGTATATATTGACAGCGCAGATGGAAAAATCAAAAAGTCAGCATTAGAAGTTATTACATATGGCGCTGACCTTGCAAAAATTAAAAACGAGAAACTAGTTGGAGTTGTAATCGGATCCTGCTCAGAAGATCTAAGCCAATTAGGTAACTATGGCTTACAGGAAGTCTATTGGATTAACAAAGGTGAAACGCGTGTTAGTGCACAAGACACAGATGCCAACGCCCTGTGCGAATTAGCAGAACAACTACAAGCCACTACCCTTCTTTTTTCTCATTCACTGAATGGAAAATTACTAGCTCCGCTTACCTCCACACGACTCAAAGCGGGTTTGGTAACGGGGGTAATTGAACTTCCTACTATTGCGCAAGGAATAACAGTAAAGAAATCCGTTTTTTCTGGTAAAGCTTATGCGAGTATTGAAATCAAATCCAGTCGCTGTGTTTTAACTATAAATCCAAACTCAACCAGCATTAAAGAAATAGGTGGTAGTGCGATCGTCACTGAATCAAACATTCAAGTTCCTGCATCCAAAATCAAAAGCAAATCGGTACAAAAAACAGCTGGCGAACTTTCTCTCACAGAGGCAACTACTGTCGTAAGTGCCGGAAGGGGCTTGAAAGGACCGGAAAATTGGGGAATGGTTGAGGAACTAGCCACTACGCTTCATGCTGCGCTCGCTTGTAGTAGACCCGTTGCTGATGCGCATTGGCGGCCACACCACGAGCATGTCGGTCAAACTGGTATTGCCATTGCACCTAATCTATACATAGCAATAGGAATTTCTGGTGCAATCCAGCATCTGGCCGGGGTAAACAGAAGTAAAGTGATTGTAGTCATCAATAAAGATCCGGAAGCTCCCTTTTTTAAAGCAGCAGACTATGGTATTGTTGGAGATGCTTTTGAAGTGGTCCCAAAAATCACTGCTGCCATCAAAAATTTGAAAGTCAACTAAGGTTCCTTAGAATCCGTTTTATATTTGTTATCCAGATGAAAAAAATTGAACTGGAAATAATTGCAATTTCTCACAGTATCACACAAACACAGTCCTACGCTGTTGTACTGGGTGAGGTAAATGGATCAAGAAGACTCCCAATTGTGATTGGAGGATTTGAAGCGCAAGCCATTGCTGTGGCACTTGAAAAAATGAACCCTTCTCGACCTCTTACCCATGATTTAATGAAGAACTTTTTAATTGCTTTTGGAATTGATTTACATGAAGTAATTATTAATGACTTACAAGAAGGGGTTTTCTATTCTAAACTAGTCTGTTCAAATGAACAGGATACCATTGAAATCGACTCCAGAACATCGGATGCTATCGCGATGGCTGTTCGTTTTGGTTGCCCCATCTATACCTATGAAAATATTCTTCAAAATGCAGGTATTTTGTTGGAGGAAACCGACGAAACTAAGAAAAAGAGAGAGGGTGAAGTATCCTTAGAAGAAGAGATAAAAAAAACGGGAAATGAAGACCTCAAACAAATGACACTTGCAGAGTTAAATAACTTGCTAAATGAGGTGTTAGAAAATGAGGACTATATAAGAGCTATTGCTATCCGAGACGAAATAAATAGCAGAAATCAGGAGAACCCCTAGATCAAATTCATGATTGTATTTCCAAATTGTAAAATCAACCTGGGCCTACGTATCCTTCGTAAGCGACAGGATGATTATCATGACCTGGAAACTATTTTTTTTCCAATTCCTGTTTCCGATATTCTTGAAATAAGAATTTCACCTCAAAAAGATGGAGAAATCAGATTTACACAAACGGGATTTCCGATTGCTGGCGCAACAGAGGAAAACAGCTGTGTTAAAGCGTACCAACTTTTAAAAGATCGTTTTCCCCTATTGAAGAGTATAGATGTACATCTTCATAAAAATATTCCAACTGGCGCAGGTTTAGGAGGAGGTAGTGCAGATAGCGTTTTCATGCTTCAGGGACTAAAAGAACTATTTCAGCTTTCTCTTTCGCAAGAAGATTTAGAAGCTTTATCTCTGCAACTCGGAAGCGATTGCCCCTTTTTCTTACTAAATAATCCCGCTATCGCAGAGAGTCGAGGGGAAATTTTAAAAGAACTTACACTCTCACTTAAAGGATACCAGTTACTACTAATTAATCCGGGTGCACCTATTTCTACCGCTGTTGCTTTTAATGGCTGCAAACCTGATTTACAAGGAAGATCACTAGCATCCATCATACAACAACCCATTACCACTTGGAAGGGGGATCTAAAAAATCAATTCGAAGACACCATATTTGAACAATTCCCAAATTTAGCTTCCATAAAAAAAGCACTTTACGCAGAAGGAGCTATCTATGCTTCAATGAGCGGAAGCGGAAGTACCCTCTATGGCATTTTTCCGGAAAATACCCCCCGGCCTGAAAAGATGATGCAAACCTACCCCTGGAGCAGATGGGTGAAACTTTCTTAATCTGAGGCCTGTGAAGTAACTTACATTTCTATGAAAGGGTCATCGATTTCTACCACAACACTTTTTCACATTGAGCAGGAAAATCAATTTGTAGCGCATAACTACCA
>DDPN01000144.1:0-1635 GCA_002342205.1 Chitinophagaceae bacterium UBA2467
AGCCGCTTCAACTTGAAGCGGCTTTTTTTGTTATCATAACAATAGAACTCATATGCTACAACAAAACGAATTTGAATCCATTATTCAGCGTCGCCGCTCTAATCGCAGATTTGATGATGCTACTGCCGTACCTGATGCAGTGATTAAGAAGGCCTTGGAACATGCTATACTTGCCCCAAACAGCAGTAATATGCAATGCTGGGAATTTTATTGGATCAAGACGGATGCAGAAAAGGACCGTTTTGCTAATTATTGCCTTGGACAAGGTGCTGCACGAACTGCAAAGCATTTGGTTGTATTTGTTACACGCGGTGATCTATGGAAAAAAAGAGCAAAATGGAATCGTGACAGAATTCTGCAAGGCATCGATGGAGAGCCTTCTAAAATGCAAAAAAGAGGCTTAGACTATTATGGAAAACTAATGCCGCTTGCTTACGCAAATGACCCAATAGGAATATTGACAACAGCAAGAAGATTAATGAGTTTTTTTGGCGGCCTGACTAAACCCTTCATGCGATTTGGAGGAAAAGCAGATCAGCGTATAACTGTACATAAATCCTGCGCACTGGCTGCAGAAAACTTTATGCTTTCTATTGCCGCCGCAGATTTTGATTCTTGCCCTATGGAAGGCTTTGATGCAAAGCGAGTGAAAAAAGCATTACATCTTCCTTGCGGTGCAGAAATCAATATGATTATCGGAGTTGGAAAAGGAACTCCTGAAGGAGTTTGGGGACCGCGTTTCCGGGTACCTTACGAGGAAGTTGTCAAAGTAATTTGATCTAACTCGCTCTTGACAAATCCCATCAATTTGCTAATTGTAGCACTGGAAAAATCAAATTTTAATTCAGCTGCTTCAAATAGTTCAGGTAATGTTTTTGTTCCACCTAACGAAAGAGCGCTCAAATAATTTTCAATAGCCTGTCCAGGATTATTCTTGTATTGCTGCCACAGGCCAATAGCACCCAGCTGCGCGATGCCGTATTCGATATAATAAAAAGGTACTTCAAATAAGTGTAACTGTCGCTGCCACAACACGGCTCTATATTTTTCAAGGCCTGAAAAATCAACAACAGGAGAACTAAATTCATGTAGAATAGACATCCACATCGCTTCGCGTTCTTTTGATGTATGACCAGGATTTGTATAAAGCCAATGCTGGAATTTATCAATCGTAGCAATCCATGGGAATATCGTAATCACACGTTCTAATTGCTGCTCCTTTGCACGAGAGAGTTCATTGGGATCGGAGAAAAATACATCCCAATGTTGCATCGTAAATAATTCCATTGCCATACTCGCTACTTCTGCAATTTCAGTAGGGTATTCTTTAAAACCATTTAATTCCAATGAATGACATAAAAAGGAATGAATCGCATGTCCCCCTTCATGAACCATTGTAGTAACATCATCCAATGTACCCGCAGCATTCATGAAAATAAAAGGAGCCCCACTTTCCGCTAATGGACAATTATAGCCGCCCGGAGCTTTCCCTTTTCTGCTGTCTAAATCCAAATGCCCCATTTGCTGCATGCGATTGAGACAATCTCCAAAAAAGGGACGAAGCTTAGTAAGACAAGCAATTGTTTTTTGTGTCAATTCAACACCATTCTGAAATGGGCGAAGCGGTGCAGTACC
>DDPN01000144.1:1728-3079 GCA_002342205.1 Chitinophagaceae bacterium UBA2467
GCATCATGAAACTGAGCGCACATTTCTCGATTATAATCAAAGCGCCCTAACTCCAAAAAACGATATTGAACATAATCCGCAAACCCAGCATTTGCAGCAAGAGTATTCCTCTTTTCAAGTAATTGATCAAATAAAGAAGTAAGCGCAGCCTGATCTTGATATCTTCTCTCCGCAATTTTTCGATACACTTCTTCTCTTACAGCACGGTTACTATCCTCTAAAAATTTTGCAGCTTGTTGTAAGGTGTATTCCTGGCCATTGACCGTAACTGTCATTTTACCAGCGATAACGCCAAATTGTTGTTGTAACACACTAAGCTCGGCAATCAATGGAATGTTTGATTCACGAAACAGATCAATCTGTTTTCGGATGCTTCGCAAAAATGTAAAATACTTTTTTGAATCAAGCGATGAAGTAAACGGACAATCTACTAGTTTACGATTTAACTTATCAGACCATACCTGGATATGCGGCTGGATTTCCAGCATAAAATAATTAAACCGTTCTTCCAGTTCTTTATTCTCTGTATCACAGGTCATTTTGATCTGTCTCCAACAAGCATCTTCACTAATTACTGCTTCTAGCTCACTAAGATCACGCAACCAACCTTCCAATGCAGTCACATCAGACAGGGTTCTGTCATTCAAAGCTTGAAAATACCCAGCTAAACTCTCCCAATTTGTAATTACAAAGTTCTCAGGAATAAAATGTCGAGGAAGTTTTTGAATAGCGGCCGAATACATAATGAATCAAATCTTATTCTTGTTCTGATAATTTCAATTCGATATTAGCTTTCTTTAATTGAGAAAACCATTTGATCATTTTTTTGCGGTCGCTGTCATACACACGCTCAAAATCCATATCTGGAAATACTGATTTGAAGTAAGTACGAATAGCTGTGGCGTCTTTTTCAGCAGGTAAAGGCAGTGTAGCCTTTTCCATTGCTTTGAATACTTCCACCAGGTTTACATTTTCGCGGATCGTATACACTTCAATACTCTCTAAATGAGAAAACTGATGAACCCGTGTTGACACAAAACGAGTAGACTGATCCTCTAGGGAACGTACAATCCCCCCATCGGCTTTACTACTCACTAACTCAAAAAGTCCGGACAAACCGGAAACAGCTACTAACTGACTATATTCCATTCTTATAGGATTAATTAAGAGGGCAAAGATACCTGAGTTCTTGCAAATCCCTACCTTTAAATGAATGTAAACCGAAAGTTGCTACCCGCTCTTTCGTCAAAATCAAGTTAAAATAATATTATATGAAAAAATCAATTTTGCTTGCCATTTTAGCAGTATCCATTACGACATTTTCTTATGCCCAACCACAAGGTGGGGGCGG
>DDPN01000116.1:0-12054 GCA_002342205.1 Chitinophagaceae bacterium UBA2467
CATTTTTAATAGAACTTGAGAAAAGTAAAGTTTCAGTTGGATTCGGTCAACTTTCTGAAGCTATTCATTTCTTTGCCTATGGTAATGGGGGGCGAATCTCATTTAGGCCTACCCCAAAAGTCGAAATGGGATTTAGGGGGATCATACATAGAGAAGCACAGGTCTATACTAATAATAATTTTCAATTTACAATCCGTCATCAACATCGCGGGCTCACCTACATGCACCAGTTTCATTTGAACCCTGACCGGATTAAAGGCGTCAACAGTTATTTACTTTATAATGAATTGATTTGGCAAAAAAAAGAGGTAGCAAATCTGCGATTTTTTTGGGGAGCAGGTTGGGAAGATTNNNGTTTAAAAAGTGGGAGTTTAATGGTGAAATAAGGGTTTATCAAAAAAGTTATCCAGGTTTAAACAAGGGCTTTCGTCTACATCAGTATGAGTTGAGAAGAAGTAAATTAAACAGGTCAATGGGGGTGTTTTATCTGTATAACCATAACGCTAGTCCACTTCTACTTGATACTATTTATATTTCTGATGCATTTACTTTTAACATTGAAAAAGCAGGGGTAAGGCTGGGATCAAATCGGTCGGTTAACAGCCGCACATTTAGTGCAGGGTGGTTACGGCAAACAGGGCAAACGGTTTCTCAGGTTCCCAGTTATTTATTCGGTGAGGGATTTTATAGCTGGCGCACGAAGTCTAAATTCAATATTCAGTTCAGTACAATTTCTGGATATGCTGCAAATAAAACAGTGGATCGAAAAGTTTGGCTGACTAATACTTCATTTGATCTTAGAAAGGAAAAATTCGGAATTAGAGGTTTTTATGTTCAGGTTCCTTTATTGCGTGATAGCCTCACAAAAATATTTATTCGTTATAACCAAACGCTCTTATTGTCTCCATACGTAAATCTGAATTTGTTCAATAAAATTCGTACTGTAATTAGATACTCATTTTCTAAATCTTTATATGATAAGCGCGAAATACATGGATTTGGATTTTCATTATATTATAGAAATGGCAGGGGTGATTGGCAGGTTCAATGTAATGGCAGTATTCCAATTTCTGCTACTAAAATTAATAGAATTGTAGCAGCGAGTTATCCATTTGTTTCTCTCTCCATACGGAAAGAGCTGAAACTTCCTTATTTGTTTAAGCGGCGGTATTATAATTTAAAAGTTAATGCGTTTGAAGATCTGAATGGGAACAATATGTTGGATTTAGGAGAGAACCGAATTCCACAGCTTCGATATAAAGTCAATCAATCCAGATTTCTAACTGATTACAATGGTAGCTTTCAGTTGCAAAATGCCGATACGGGTAATTATTCAATTGCGTTAGAGCCAAGTCCGTTGGCAACAGGGTTGGTCCCTTCGACTATTACTCAGGTAATCCATTTGGATCATTCAATAGAAGTGTTTTTGCCTTTGCGCAAGGGTCATGCTATTAGTGGAAAGGTAATAATCGAACTAGCTCCATATTCCACCAGAAAATTTACTCCCGATAATATTTTAATTAATATTCTTGATACGGAGGGGAAAAAATATACAACGATTACAGACTCTACAGGACGATTTTATTTGCCACTTCCCTCAGGTAATTATAAAGTTTATCTTAACGAAGAGGCATTTTCTGGCGTTTTACGTCCCGTTCAATCATCATTTGAAATTGATTTGCAGAATGAAACACTTGGAAAAGTTGAGTTTATTTTACGAGAGAAAAAAAGGGAAATTAGGTATCGATCTAATTAGTGTATTTCAATTTGCAATTGCGCAGCCTCTAATGCCAAATCTAAGCCGGCGTCAATAATGGCTGTGATCATATATTTTCCTACGGGTAGTTGCGTGGGCATTTCAAAGTCTATGTATCTGATTTGTTCTGGGAATAATGGAAATTCTTTGGGCTCTATTTTTATCTTTTTCCCACTCTCAATGGATACAATTTCTAAATAGCTAGCGCATTGAAGTTGAGTCTCACCTTCGTTTTGGCAGGTGATGCGATAGGATCTATGTGCAGTGTCAAGCTGACTAAAGGATAAAAGCTTAATTTCTTTTTTTAATTCACCAGGGGGATTTTGATAGACATGGACGCCAACACGAAATTTATTCGTGATGGTTGTGGTAACACCTATGGTGTCGGTTATCATTTTTTCTTGTATGGTTTCAATAAACAGCATGCACCAACTCATTTGTTTATCTCTAGTCGAATCTGCTGGATGATTCATCGTGATAATTAGTTCTTCTGTCTCCCCTGGATTTAGTTCAAAGAAGTTTTTGCTAAGTTGTATCCATGCTGCGCAGGAACGTGGATCTTTTCCAGGTTCCGTATAAACATGCGCCCCCGTGGTATCCCGACGCCAATCTGAAACATAAACGACAAATTGTTTTTTTTCGTTAAGCGCATTTGTTATGCTTACTTTTTGGGTTCCAGTTTGTAAGGACTTCAATGAGTATTCAAGCGTAACTGGTCTTACTGCAATTCCAGCTTGTTTTTCCGGTTGTTGTGCACAAACTAGGTGTATCAATCCTATACTAAATAGTGCTAATGCTAGAGGCTTTTTCATTGACTAGATTTTCGGCAAGCTAGTTGCATACAATCAGCAATTCAATGATACTAGTCAGGACCTAAATTGAAAAACGCCCCTCCAATTTTCTTAGAGAGGCGTCTGTGCCCGAGATCGGAGTCGAACCGATACATTCTTGCGAACGGCAGATTTTGAGTCTGCTGCGTCTACCAATTCCGCCACCCGGGCGGGGGATTGCAAATGTAGGGAAAATAGAAATTTAGTGACCCATTTGATCTAGCCTCTTTCTAAGGCGATCAATATATTTTTTTTTGTAGTAGTAGTCTTTGATCCTTTCTAGTTCGTCAGGGTTTACAGAAGCTGCATTCCCGCTTTCAAGGCTGTTTTTAACCTCATTTAGTAAGCTGATTTCGATAGTGTCCAGTTGGGTAACGCATTGCTTAATTTCTTCAGGATCATTAGAGAGTAACAGTTCATTAATCTCCATCATCTCCTGTAAAAAATCAGCGGCTAGAGTAGGATTGTCTCCCTCTTTGATAGCCCCCAATCTTAGCAAAGCATATTGTAGGGTAAGTAAGGGATCTTGAAAAATCTGCCAAGCCTTGTTGACGTGAGAGGTCATTTCTATGGCTTCCTGCTGTGCGTCAGTATCATCTTGCGTGAAAAAATCTGGGTGATACTTTCTACTCAGCAAAAGAAATTTCTTTTTTAATAGGTGCGTGTCAACTGAAAATTGCGTTGGGATTTCAAATAGATCAAAATAGTTGATGGGAGAGGACATGCGCAGGCTTACATTTGCTTAACGATTGCAAAGGTATTGTTATGGCCAGGATTGGAATCATACGGGAAGAGAAAATTCCAGCAGATAATCGGGTTGCTTTGACCCCTGCGCAGTGTAAATGGCTTTTGAAAAACTATTCCGGGCTCTCCATTTTTGTGCAACCATCTTCTACGCGCTGTTTCAGTGATTTGGAATATGAGCGAGCCGGGGCCGTCTTAACCGAAAATTTAGAGCGGGCAGACATTTTATTTGGCATTAAGGAAGTGCCTGTGCAGTATCTTCTTGCCGATAAAACCTATTTGTTTTTTTCGCACACAAAAAAATTACAGCCCCATAATCAGGCCCTTTTTAGGGCAATGGTTCAAAAGAGAATCACGCTGATTGATTACGAATGTCTGGAACATGACGATGGCCAACGCATAATTGGATTTGGCTTTTTTGCAGGCGTTGTTGGGGCTCATAATGGGCTTATGGCCTATGGGAAAAGAACCGGTTTATTTAATTTAGATAGAGTTTATAAGTTCAAGGATTTCAGAGAGTTAATTCATGATTATTTTGAAATAAAACTCCCCCCGATTCGAATTGTTGTGACGGGTTCAGGGCGTGTGGCGCATGGGGTCATGGAAGTGCTGAATTTAATGGGTGTCCGTGAAGTTGAACCTGATGAGTACCTAGAAAAAGTCTTTAGTTATCCTGTTTATACGCAACTAAAGGGAGGGGACCTCTATCGCAATCGACGCACCGGTCAATACCGTAGGGAAGAATTTCATGCGGACCATCCTGCATATACTTGCGTTTTCAAACCCTATCTATCTAAAACAGATATTTTATTAAATGGTATTTATTGGGAAACCGGGATGGAAAGATTGTTTGATGAAAGTGACGTGCGTGCGGATGATTTTAGGATTGTAACCATTTCCGACATTACTGATGATGCATACGGCTCCGTTCCGATTAATTTAGGGGATCAAACAATTGAGGATCCTGTATATGGAGTAGATAGAATTTCAATCAAAAAAACATTGCCCTATCAGGACGGGTCTATAGATGTGGTTGCAGTAGGTAATTTGCCTAACGAATTACCACGCGATGCCAGTCGCTATTTTGGGGAGCAATTGATTAAGTTCATTTTGGAAGATCTTCTGTTGAAAGAGGGATCTGCTACTTTAAATCATGCAACAATGTTAAAGGCAGGTCAGCTAACTGCTTCCTATGAGTACATGAGAGAATATGCAGGGCTTTGAAACTACAAGGCAAGATAGTAGTCAGCTAACAAATGATAAGCCTCTTCTGAATAACCCTTATTATTCCCCTGTACAATCAATTCTGTTTGGTTAGTAATAGTTGAGGATAAATTACTTGATTTGCAGCCTCTGTAAAACACTCTGCTAATTGATTTTTTTGCTGTGGATCGTAGGTGGCAACTAGCTTGTATGCTAAGTTCATTGAACTCACACCAGTGCAGTAAATCAGCTTCTCTTTTTGGAGGTAGCAATAGGAAAAACAGGCCTCCGGGTTTCAATAATTCGTTAATACGAATCAGGAGTTGTCCTAGTTTGATTCCATTATCATGAAAGGCTAAATTTTTTTTAAGCGAGGTTGCCTTTAGGTCGTTTTCATAAAATGGGGGATTGCTAATAATAAGATCATAGGCAGAAGGAGAGGAGAAGGTAAGAATATCACCCTCTACTATATTGATACAATTACTCCAGGGAGATTGAGCGCAATTGACTTGGGCTTGCTCTGCCGCTTTTATGTCCAACTCAACACCCGTAAAGGTGGAGTGGTTAAATTGTTGAGCCAGCATTAATGAGAGTAGCCCAGTTCCTGCACCAATATCTAAAATCTGCAAAGGTTCATTTTTATGTGGGGCCATTTCATGGCAAACCCAAGCTCCAAATAGACAGGCATCGGTAGTTACTTTCATCGCACATTGATCCTGCTCAATAGTAAACTGTTTGAATGCAAAAGAAGTGCTTGCCATTTTTGATTACCAATTAGCTCTTGCGCTTGAAGTTTGACTTAGCGGTGTAAGGTCCTTAGCCAGAAATTTATGGTAGGCTGTAATGGCAATCATGGCTGCATTGTCTGTGCAATATTCAAATGAAGGGATATAAGGTTGCCAACCTTCAACAAGGGCTAACTCATTAAAGGATTGACGAAGCCCTTTGTTGGCAGAGACGCCTCCAGCAAGGCAAATTGATTTTATTCCCGTTTCGTCTGCTGCTCTTTTCAACTTTTCTAAAAGTATCGTAATAATTCTGTGTTGAATAGAAGCACAAAGATCATTGAGGTTAGTTTGGATGAAATGTTCTTTTTCTATTTGAGAAACTTTTAGCTCTGGCTTATATGAAAATGTTTTCCCTGCATGTTCTAAAAAGTATAGAATGGAAGTTTTTAATCCACTAAAACTAAAATTAAGTCCCTCAATTTGTGGTTTGGGAAAATTAAATCGGGTGGGGTTTCCACTTGCTGCATAGTGATCGATCAAAGGGCCACCAGGATAAGGAAGTCCAAGTAATTTTGCCGATTTATCAAACGCTTCACCTGCTGCATCATCAATTGTTTCACCAATTATTTTCATCGAATAGGGAGACTCACAAACTACAATTTGAGTGTGTCCTCCACTGACTGTCATACACAGAAAAGGAAAATTGGGAGCAGGGTCGGCTATTAAATTAGCCAGCACGTGTGCCTGCATGTGGTGTACGGCAATCAGCGGGATATTTTTGGAAAAAGATAAAGATTTGGCAAACTGTCCTCCTACTAAAAGTGAGCCAATTAATCCAGGGCTTTGCGTATAGCCAACTGCGTCAATTTTATCAAGGGTAAGTGAGGCTTTTTTAAGCGCTGCGTCAACTACGGGGACAATATTTTGCATGTGTGCCCTTGAAGCTAATTCAGGTACAACTCCACCGTATTGCTCGTGAATTTTTTGACTGGCAATGATATTACTAGTGATTTTTCCGTCTTCACAGATTGCCGCGGAGGTTTCATCACAAGAAGATTCTATGGCCAAAATGCGAACAGGCATGAATGCAAAAATAGGAAACTATAGCTGCGTTATTTACTTCTAATCGCCACTACGGGATCCATTTTTGCGGCTTGACGGGCTGGCACAAATCCTGCAATCACACCAACCAGAATGCAGATTCCTATTGCAAGAAACATGTTAGAAGAAGAAATGAAGACGGGGAAATTAAGTGCGTTCGTAAGAATCTGTGTCAGGATAAATACAAGCGAAAGTCCAATGACACCCCCGATGATACATAAAAAGGAAGATTCAAGTAAGAACTCAGTCAGGATCACTCCACTTTTAGCTCCGATAGCTTTTTTAAGTCCAATTTGACTGGTTCTTTCTCGAACTGTCACAAACATAATATTGGCAACTCCAAACATTCCCACTATTAAGGAGAGGGTAGCAATGGCCCATCCGCCAATATTTACGTTGACAAAAATGTCACCAATTACTTTGCTGAAATCATTGATATCATTCAATGCAAAATTTTCTTCTTGTGTGGGCGAAAGTCTTCTGATTGCTCTCATTGAACCGGCTAGTTCATCTTTTACTGCCTTGCTACTAAATCCAGGTTTGCCTTGTACCATGATCAATGGATCAGCTCTGAGCTCATTCATAAAGGTTCTGCCGAAACGATAGGGAGTAAAAAGGCTGTTGTCAAATTGCCAACCCCCATCACCAAGCATACTCTTGCCCTGTTTTTTTATTACTCCGATCACTAGAATTTTCTTTCCTCTTACTTCAACAAATTTTTCAAGTGCTAGGGCAGGGTTGCCAAACAATTTTTCGGCTACTTCGTTTCCAATGACACCAACATTGGCTGCATTCTCAAATTCTCTCTCGGCGATGGAACGGCCACTTGCGATTTCTACGGATTGAATTTTTTCAAAATCTTCATTGATGCCGTGAATATTTACACCGCTTAACTGATTACCGGCAAATTCCACCGCATTGTTGATTTGAATATGGAATGCTACAAATTGAGCGGTGCTTGTTCTTTCTTTGATCTCTTGTACTTCAACATACCGGGGAGAAGGTCTTTTGACATACTTCCACCAAGGATAGTCTGGACCACCACCGCTATACTCCCATTTATCAATGTAGATGGTGTTGTTTCCTAATGATTTTATTTCATTTTGAATATTCTGCTCCAAACTATTCACTGTGGCTAGTACGCCAATAATGCAAAAGATGCCTATGGTAATGCCAAAGAGAGACAAAAACGTCCTTAATTTATTCTTCCACAGTTCCTGGACTGCCATTTTGAAACTGCTGGCAATGATCTCTATTGTTCGGCGGAGCATATGCAAATGTAGATTCATTTTTTTGCCATTTCCCAACAAATTGACAAGCGGTAAATACAAGGGGTGGCTTACCTTTGCGCGGCAACCATGAAGTATCAAAGCGAAATAGCAAAAAGGCGCACATTCGCCATCATCTCTCACCCCGACGCAGGTAAAACTACTTTGACCGAGAAGTTCCTATTATTCGGCGGTGCAATCCAAGTGGCTGGGGCTGTAAAAAGTAACAAGATTAAAAAGCATGCGACCAGCGATTTTATGGAAATCGAACGTCAGCGGGGTATTTCCGTCGCTACGTCGGTTATGAGTTTTGAGTACAATGGAACGTTGATTAATTTATTGGATACACCCGGGCACAAGGACTTTGCTGAGGATACATTCCGCACGCTGACTGCTGTAGATAGTGTCATATTGGTAGTGGATAGTGTGAATGGGGTCGAGGAGCAGACCCGTCGATTGATGGAAGTTTGTCGGATGCGAGATACCCCTGTTATTCTTTTCATCAATAAAATGGACAGGGATGGGAAAAATCGTTTTGATCTTTTGGAGGAGGTCGAAAAGGAATTGTCAATTGAGCTTCACCCCATGACGTGGCCCATTAATAGCGGTAAAGATTTTAAAGGGGTATATAACATCGCAGCCAAAAACTTATTGTTATTCCAAGCCGGTACAAAGGGAAATGAAGGTAATCTTACCATCACGGATCTAACGGATCCTATACTAGAGGAGCGACTGGGTGAAAAAGATGCTGCGGTACTGCGTGAAGATGTTGAACTAATAGACGGCGTACACGGTGCATTAGATGTAGAACGTTATTTAAAAGGTAAGGTTGCGCCAGTTTTCTTTGGTAGTGCAATTAACAATTTTGGCGTGCGTGAAATGTTAGATACATTCATTCGCATTGCTCCGACTCCCCAAATGCGTCAGACCTCTGCACGAGTAGTGCAACCCCAAGAAGAGAAAATGACGGGCTTTGTTTTTAAGATTCATGCCAACTTGGATCCTAAGCATCGAGACCGAATTGCTTTTTTGCGAATCTGTTCTGGAAAATTTGAGCGAAATAAATATTATCATCATGTTCGTTTAGACAAGGATATTCGTTTCAGTAATCCTTATTCTTTCATGGCAAGGGATAAGAGTATTATTGAAGATGCCTATGCAGGCGACGTGGTAGGCTTATTTGATACGGGCAATTTTAAAATAGGAGATACGCTCACAGAAGGGGAAGATTTCTATTTTACAGGCATCCCTTCCTTCTCTCCAGAGATTTTTAAAGAGGTTGTCAACAAAGACCCTTTAAAAACTAAACAATTAGAAAAAGGCTTATTACAGTTGACTGATGAAGGAGTGGCGCAGTTATTTACACAATTTGGCGGCACCAAAAAGATTATAGGTTGTGTAGGGGAGTTACAATTTGAGGTAATTCAATACCGGCTTTTACATGAATATGGAGCTTCTGTAGTATTCAATTCGCTACCTTTTTACAAGGCCTGTTGGTTAACGACTAATAAGCAAACTGTATTAGAAGATTTTCTACGGTTCAAACAGGCTAATGCCGGAGTGGATAAAGATGGAAATCCAGTTTACTTAGCGCAAAGTGAGTGGTTTTTGAATACGGAAATATCAAATAATCCTGACATTCAGTTTCATTTTACCAGTGAGATTCACCGATAATTTTTAATTGATTGGCGCGTGCACACCTGTGTAGTTATGTGGCGTGATTTGTTTTAATTCTTTTTTTAGCGCAGCTGATATATTTAAAGAGTCAACAAAGCGATGTATTGTTTTTTGATCAATTTTTCGCTGCCCTCTTGTCAAGTCTTTTAGCGCTTCATAGGGATTTGGATATTTCTCCCGACGTAAAATCGTCTGTATTGCTTCGGCAACTACGGCCCAATTTGAATCGAGATCCTCATAAATTTTTGCATCATTAAGCAATAACTTATTTAGTCCTTTTTCAATCGAGCGAAATGCGATCAGCGTGTGCGCGACAGGAACTCCTAAATTTCGTAGTACTGTAGAATCGGTGAGATCTCTTTGAAGCCTTGAAATGGGGAGTTTGTTAGCGAGATGTTCAAAAATCGCATTGGCTAATCCTAAATTTCCTTCGGCATTTTCAAAATCGATGGGGTTTACTTTGTGCGGCATAGCAGAGGACCCCACTTCTCCTTTTTTTGTTTTTTGTAAAAAGTACTCTAATGAAATATAGGTCCAGACATCTCGACACCAGTCAATTAATATCGTATTGATCCTGCGCATCGTATCCAGTTGCGCAGCCAATTGATCGTAATGTTCAATTTGAGTCGTGTGTTGCTGTCTGGTTAATCCAAGGTTGGACAAAAATTCGTTTCCAAACTTTATCCAATCTGTTTTTGGGAAAGCTACATGATGGGCATTGAAGTTACCTGTAGCTCCACCAAATTTACCAGTGAATGGGATACCGATAAACTGTTCAATTTGCGCCTGAAGTCTTTCTACAAATACGGCGATTTCTTTGCCTAAACGCGTGGGAGATGCCGGCTGACCATGGGTGCGAGCAAGTAAAGGAATATCAATCCACTTTGTGGCTAATAATTGTAGTTCTGTTTTTAAGTTTAATAAATTAGGAAGGTATTCGTACTCAATCGCGTGTTTCCAAGCTAGTGGTACAGCGGTGTTGTTGATGTCTTGTGAAGTGAGTCCAAAATGAACCCATTCGAGTTGTGCCTCAGCTCCCCAGGTTTTTAGTTTTTCTTTGATGAAATACTCTACTGCTTTCACGTCATGATTTGTGGTCCTTTCGATCTCTTTAATCTTTGCCGCATCTTCAAAAGAAAACTCTTCTATGAGTGATTTTAATTTCTTTTTTGTTGCAGTGGTTAATGAAAAAAACTTCTTTTTTTCAAGGGCTAACAAATATTCCACCTCAACCCAAACGCGGTACTTATGAAGTCCATATTCAGAGAAAAACTCATCTAATTGATGTACTTGAGCATAATAGCGTCCATCAATTGGAGAAATAGCATTTAATGTGTTTAGTTCCATGGATAATTTAGATTACCAGCGTTGTTAGGCCTAACTTTGCACCCGTAAAATTAATTCAATTGGAGAAGATACGGGTAGGTATTGTTAATTATTTAAACACCAAGCCTTTATTAGTTGGTTTACGAAAATTACAGGAAGCAGGACAAATTGAATTGATAGAAGATTATCCCGCTCGAATTGCCACTTTATTGGCAAAAAAAGGAATAGATATGGGTTTGGTTCCAGTTGCGGCACTTCCAACGATTCCAGATCATTCTATAGTGGGTTCTTATTGTATTGCAACGAATGGAGAAGTTGGTTCTGTTTGTTTGTTTAGTCAGCAACCAATTGAGCAGGTGACGCGAGTGATTCTTGATTATCAAAGCAGAACCTCTGTACAATTGGCTCGTCTGCTTTTTAGCCAGTATTGGAAAAAAGAAGTCGAATTTATCCCGGCTGTTAATGAGATGTATATCGATGAAATAAAAGGATCAACAGCTGGCATTATCATAGGTGATCGGGCATTAGAGGCGCGTTCCCATTTTCCTTATATCTATGATCTTGGGGTAGCTTGGAAAACTTTTACGAATCTTCCCTTTGTATTTGCTGTTTGGGCTTCAGTAGTGCCACTTTCTAAGAAATTTATTACTCTTTTTGATGAAGCCAATGGGGTAGGATTCACCCAGTTAAAAGAAGTAGTTACTGCAAATCAACAGTCAACAAAATATGATCTTTATCATTACTATACCACCAATATTGATTACCGAATAACCGCTGAAAAGGAAGAAGCAATTCGGTTATTTCTTCAAAAATTGTAGCAAATTAAGTAGCCTTTTAATTCCTAAAGGCAAAGATATTCAGTTGTAAATCGTAGGGATGAGTTGAATTCTTTTGTTGAAAAGGGTGCGTGAATATTGGGGCTGCCTCTCTAATATAATAGCTGAAACCTGCTTGTTGTAATAGTGATAGAATTGCAGTTAATTTTTCTTGTTCTTCAAAGGTGCCGTGGTACTCCACAAAAAGGTGCTGTACATTCATCAGATTAGATGTGCAGTCTTTCAAAACCTCCCACTCAGCTCCTTCAATATCTATTTTCAAGAAGTCAATTTTTTGATTTAGATAGTCTTTTAATCGAACAGCAGCTACTTCAACACAATTCTCACTTTTTGTCAAGATAATTCCACTTGCCATTCCTTTTTTGGCAGCGAAACTGATTCTTGTATTTTCTACCCAAACTGCGGCTTGATTGCATTGGATATCTTGTAATTGATAAGATTCTATATTTTTTTGTAAGAGGGCATAATTCTGCGGGTCGGGCTCAAAAGCTATAATGGTTGCAGCTGGAAATTGTCTCTTAAAATAAAGAACACTGAGTCCAATATTAGCTCCGCAGTCAATAATTGTTGGATTGCTGGAAAGAG
>DDPN01000116.1:12109-28132 GCA_002342205.1 Chitinophagaceae bacterium UBA2467
ATAAAAAAATCGTCGTCCAAATAGTTCAATCGAGCGTATTTTGCCAGCTGGCAAGTGCTTTAAATACTTTTGTTGAAACCAGCCCATAGAGAGACCCTGTAAACGCTTGTTTCTTTTCAGCTGTAGCCGATATTTTATTCCTTTTAGGAGGTTTTGTAAAAAAGGGATGAATAACATTTTTGATAACTATCCCCTAAAATTACGAATTTAGCTCCGATGACTCCTCTATTATCAATTTGCATACCTGCTTATGAGCGTCCAGATTTTTTAAAACGCTTGCTGGACAGTATTGCACAACAGGTGTTTAAAGACTTTGAGGTAATCATAACCGATGATTCAGTTTCGCGCGATAATGAGGAGTTGTTGTTTAATACGCCCTATAAGTTTTCTATTCATTACCAGCGTAACCCCAGACCATTAGGTACACCCCTAAATTGGATGGAAGGGATTAAACATGCTTCTGGTCATTGGATCAAAATAATGCATGATGATGATTACTTCACTGATAAGTATGCGCTGGAAAATTTCGCGGCACAGTTAGATGAAGGAGCTGACATCCTTTTCTCCGGATATTATTCATATGACGAACGAACGCAAACCAAAAAGAATAAGACAATTAGTCTATCTGCGTTTCAATCAATCAAAAGGGATCCTTATCGGCTTTTCAGTGATAATTTAATCGGTCCGCCTAGTGTTGTTTTGTTTCGTAAAAGCATGCAAGAGTTATACGATTCAAAATTGAAATGGCTCGTAGACTTGGAAGCCTATGTACGCATGATGCGTCGGTATTCCTGTCGCTATATTACGCAGCCCCTGGTAACAATGAGCTATAATGACTCGCAAGTGACTAATTCTTGCTTTCGCGAACCTTCGGTAGAAATTCCTGAAGCGCTGTATTATTATAAAAAGCATGGACAGGCTACTTTTCGTAGCATAATAAGTTATGATGGATGGTGGCGTTTGATCCGTAATCTCTCTATCCGCTCTGAGGGGCAATTAAAGGAATATGCCGATGGGCAATCGGTTCCCTCATTTTTAGTTCGAATTGTCCGTTTTCAGCAGCGTATTTCGCCCGCAGTGTTAGGAGTAGGCATCTTTTCAAAAATACTTATGGGAATTTCCTATCAGTTTAATCGATAACATGGTTTCTGTCATTATCATAAACTATAATACCTTTCAGCTAACCTGTGATTGTATCTCATCTGTATTTAAATTCACTAAAGGAGTCCCTTTTGAAATCATTTTAGTTGACAATGCATCTACAGAAAGAAATCCTTCTTACTTCTTAGAAAAATTTCCTTCGATCAAGTTAATAGAAAGTAAAAAAAATCTGGGATTTGCAGGGGGTAATAATCTAGGAATAAAACACGCGACAGGGGATACCATTTTATTATTGAATAGCGATACTCTTTTAACAGAGGACAGTATATCTCTTTCCGTCGCTCAATTGCAAAAAGATCCCTCTATTGGTGTATTAGGATGTAGACAGCTTTTTCCGGATGGTGCTCTTCAATACTCGGCCAGAAGATTTCGTTCGATTAGTTGGGAATTATTAGATCTATTTCGATTCGTACTTTATTTCTATTCACCTAAGGCTCGTGCGCATCGTATGTTGGGCCAGTATTTTCTTCACGATGAATCATTATTTGTTGATTGGGTCAATGGTGCTTTTTTCTTATTTCCAAGGCGTCTACTCAACCAATTACCCCAGCATCAATTAGATGAACGGTTTTTTATGTACGCCGAAGATGTTTTATGGTGTGAGCAAATTAAACAAGCTGGTTATCGCATCTTTTTTTTGGCAACCACTTCTATTATTCATATTACAAGTGGAAGTACAGCCATCTCTAAGCAATTACGATTGCGCAAAGTAATGATGAAGCATGAAATGAAGATTATGGAACTTAGAAAAGGTAAGGGGCTCTATTATTATACGTTTGGGTGCATTTATTTAAGCAAAGAGTATCTTCGACTTTTCGTAAAGTGGGCCTATTTTAAAATTACAGGGAAATTAATTCGGTAAAAGATCTATTGTTCGTTCAATGATTTGATTCCAATTATAGTGGTCGTAAAAGCTAGTTGGCGTTTGGAACTGATTCTCATTTTGAGTAGAAATAGCATAGATTTTCTCTGCAAAGTCAATCCAGTTTTCAACGCTGGCAACTTGTAGCATAGTACCGGTTGTTGTTGTGTCAATACCAATTGCTCCATTAATAGTTGTTACTACGGGGGTGCCTACCGCAATGGCTTCTATACTTTTTGTTTTTACGCCTCCACCTTTTTGGATAGGATTAATTAGCACTTGTGCTGCTTTAATGTACTGCTCAATGTCCTTGACAAATCCTGCATTGATATAAGGACTTCTTTCTACTTCAGACCGAAATTTCCAACGCTTGGGTATATCACCACCGCAAATGATAATGCGGTAGTTCACGAGTTTTTTGCGCAGTTGTGGCTCTATTTTTGAAATAATCACTTCCAAGGCCTCTCTGTTTGGTTGGTATTGCAGCGGCCCGTTAAAAAGGATTAAAAAGGTGTTTTTTTCTATTTGATGCCTTTCACAAATTATTGCTTTCGCTTCTTCTCGGTCTTTTGGATGTTCCTTCTGCGTTACCCCGTATGGAATTTCTAGGCAGTGGGCTTTCTCGATTGCCCATTTTTTGACAGCAAATTGTTTATCCTGTGAAGTGATAAAGCTAATTCTATCTGCACCGTCAAAGGCCCATTTTTCGTACGCTTTTAAAAGGGGCCACCACCATTTTCCTAGTGATTGGAAGCGTTGGTGTTCGATATTATGGGTGTGCAGTAAAAAGGGGATACCTGTTTCTTTTTTTATTAAGTGAGCAAGCCATGCATAATAGGGGTGTTCCCAAATTAAAAAATCATATTGGTTGCGTACAATTAATTCTTTGATGGTACCCTTTAGTGTGTAGTCTGCATATCTAAAAATTGAAGTAGAGAGTGCTGGCAACAGTCGATAGGGTGCATTGGAGACAACCTGATTATCCTCTGTTCCAATGACTGTTACTTTTGCAACACTGGCTAGTGCGTTGATCCATCCCTCAATGTAGCGATGACCACCCGAGCTGGCAGGTAGAAATCGGTAGGGGACAATGATCAGTATCTTTTTCATGTTGCGCACTACTCAGCTTTCTTTTTTAGGAACATTCCAATTCCACTTAGAATGACAAGCGCAATTAGGAATGAACTGGCGTACATGATTTTTGTTCCATTTTTATAGGAAGTAGGCTCAAAGACAAAACGAATTTCATGTTTTCCTTTTTGTAATGGCAGGCCTCTTAGTACATAGTTGACATTCAAATAATCTGTTTTCTGGCCGTCCACATATGCATTCCACCCCTTAGGGTAATAGATCTCACTAAAAACGGCAAATTGTTCTTGTGTGCAATTTGCCTCGTAGGTTAGGGTGTCATTATCAAATGAAGTCATGCGAATAAAGGAACTACTGTCTTTGTTAAATTGAGTAGGTCCTTGATAGGATGCTGCTTCAATGACGGCTGAATCTTTTAAGTTGGTTTGACCAATTTGTTCTAGCGTGGCAGCTCGATTTGGAGCGGAAACTATTGATGATACTAGCCAGCAGTTTCCTAATGCTTGATCATTTTTTACAACGGATTGTTGGCCAGTGGTAGGATCGCTCACTATTACATAACGCGTATTCAGCATATTTAATATACCCTGGTTAAGACTTCCTGCGAAGTACTTTTCAATCAGGTCTTGATAGATTCTCAATTTAGCGGCGTGATAACCACCAATGGATTTGTGGAAATAAGATGTTCTTGAGTCATTGAACGTGCTGGTGGCTAAATTTAATACCCTGTAATTAGGGTCTTTGTCTGCTAAAATCTCCACATCCTGTGGAGTGGCAGAAAAGTTAGATTGCGTGTATTCTTCTGCTGGTTGATAAGATTTTTCATCGAGATAGGCATGACTTGTTATAAGTAACTCGCCACTTGCCACAATGATGAGAAGTCCAATTGCCCAATTCATCTGGATTCTTTTACTCACAAATAGTCCGATTATTGTAGCTAGAAGACCTGTGATGACTAAAGCTCTAAGAATGCTCAAGCCAAACATATGCTGTCTTTCTTCTATCATTCCTGCTACAATCGAACGAGCAAATTGGTCAGATCCGCTCTTGTCTGTATACGCAGCTAATACTTGCTGATCTATAGGGGCACTGTAGTCTTGTGCCAACCAGAGTAAAAACAGAAAAGCAAATAGCCCTGCTAGGTAATACAAATTTTTCTTTGTCCACACTTCTATTTGACCTTTGAAAATGTCCTTTAATAAAATTAGCGTCGATACTGATAAGGTTAGTTGAGGGATTGCCTGTGCCATTGAGGGTGCCCTAAACTTGTTGAATAAAGGCAAGTATTCAAATAGTAAAAGATTGAATCCCATCAGATTTTTTCCCCATGAAATAAAAATGCCAAGTAGGGTAGCAACCATTAATCCAAATCGAAGGGGTCCTTTGTTAATTATAAAACCAAGTAGCCCTAGAATGAATATCAAAACTCCTAGATAAGCTGGGCCTGCAGTATAAGGAAGGGATCCCCAATATTGCGGTAGACCTTGTGCTAATTGCTCTGCACTGGCTTCATCTATACCTGCGCCGGTTAGTTTTTTTGCTATGGCAGAACCTTCTTCAAAATTTCTACTATGCCCGCCTCCAAAAGCATTTGGGAGCAACAAGGTTAACGACTCACGTTTTCCCAAGCTGTACTCAAACGCATAGCTCGTATCTAGTCCGGTGGTTTTAGTTGTATTTACTTTACCATCTGTAATCAAAACATCTTTGCCCCCTCTCATTGTATATCGACTATATTCTGCAGAGGTCCAAAGGATCAACGCATTACCTCCAATCGAAAGTATTGCTGCAAAAATTGTAATAGCCGCTGCAATTCCCAAGTGTTTCCATTGCCGCGATTGTATCCAGTGGATAGTGTATGCCACTGTAATTATTACAGCAATCAGTAGAAAATAATAAGTTATCTGTAAGTGATTTGCAGCAATAAGTAAATAAGCCCCAAGCGTAGTCAGGGAAAGTCCCAGCCAATAGGTTCGGTTGTAAACTAATAACAAGCCCGCTAATAGTAATGGCATACAAGCAGTCGCGATCATTTGCGTATCATGGCCTGCCGCAATAATCACGGGATTATATGTCGAATAAGAATATCCAATCGCAACAAGTGCACCTACTAATGGCGTGCTTCCCATAGTAAGAGCTAATATGTAAAAGAAAATACAGGCCAAGAAAAAGAAGTTCATGGGTTTAGGCAGTCCCAATGAGAATACGTTGATTAAGTTGGGAAGTATAGACTTACCCTCCATTGCAATTTGGTAATTGGGCATTCCTCCAAATAAATTGGCATTCCAAAGTGGAAAGTGGCCTTTCGCTTCTTTGTATTCAAATGCACTTTGGGCCATCCCTTTCCAGCTGACGTTATCGTGCTGGTTCAATTGATTTCCTTCCAAAGCAGGTCTGCAAAAAAGGGCTGCGGCTAGTAGAAAAATGGCAATGACTCCCAAATGGGGTAGTGATTGTTTGAAAAGCTTATTGAACATCTAAAAATGTTTGGAGCCAAATTAATACTATTTTCATGGAATCTTAAAAAAGGAGCATGATCCATACTATTCTGCGGGATAAAAGCACTCGCCTGTTTCTGATTTTATCAGGTTTCTTCATCGCCAATGCACTGATTGCTGAGATTATCGGAGTTAAAATTTTCTCCTTGGAAAAGTCACTTGGATTTTCGCCCCTGCAGCTACAACTGCTAGGAAATACGCTTTCCTTTAATCTAACAGCGGGTGTTTTACTGTGGCCTGTTGTTTTTATACTAACAGACCTCATCAACGAATACTATGGGCAAAAGGGTGTCCGTTTTTTATCGTGGCTTACGGCCGGATTGATTGCGTTTGCTTTTTTGTTATTCACTGGCGCTATTTGGCTTGAGCCTGCTGATTTTTTTGTAACCAGTAAGCAGGGGAGTGGGGTGCCCAACATGCAGGTTGCCTATAAGAGTATTTTAGGCCAGGGAGGTTTTATTATTATTGGTTCTTTAACTGCTTTTTTAATTGGTCAGCTGGTTGATGTGGTAGTTTTTCATCAAATTAAAAAGGTGACGGGTGAAAAATATATCTGGCTTCGTGCCACCGGCTCAACCTTGATTTCTCAGTTCATTGATAGCTTTGTAGTGTTGTTTGTTGCATTTTACATTGGTACTCGAGTCAACCAACAAGGAAATGATTTTGTATGGCCTTTTCAACTTTTTATTGCTGTTGGGCTTGTTAATTACTTGTATAAGTTTGTTGTGGCTATTGCAATGACACCTGTTATTTATGGGGTGCATTATCTGATTGAACAGTATCTCGGTCATGAAAAAGCTGCCGAAATGAAAAATGCAGCTATGAAGGACTAACTTTTTTCTTTTAAAAGCTGTGCGACGATTTTATCAATGGGAAGACTAAGATCATTGGGTGAAAATAGATCCCACGCGATTCGTCGAAAAGTTTCAGTTTGCTGTGTTTGTTCGTATAACGCTAATTCAGTCTGGTTAAATTCAAAAGGTTTTTTTTCAAAAGGAATCAAAATAGGTTCCAGCGCGATTACCGAGTAATATATAGATACTATCTGGTGAGAAGGATTAAAAGCTGAGCGCTGAAAATAATCAGTAGTATAGATGTGCTCATTGACTTGCACACTTAGATTCATCTCTTCTTTAAATTCTCGAACCAAGCAATCGCGAGTTCCTTCGCCAAATTCCAATCCCCCGCCTGGAAACTTCGTGAAAAGACTGCCTCTTATTTTTTCATCGCTAACAATGACATGGTTTTGCTCATCTTTCAAAATGCCGTAGACCCGAATTGTGAATGCACTCATTTCCTGAATATTTCAAGATCCAGTTTGGCTTCAAAAACCTTCTTTGCAGGACCACATAGCCAAATATTTTGAAATTGCTGATCACCTACTCTGTCATATTCGATTTGAAGTATACCTCCTTTAGTCTTAACATGCACATCATTAAAACCATTCTCATTATGATAACAGATGAGTGCCGCAGCTGTTGCACCTGTTCCACAGGAGAGAGTTTCATTTTCAACGCCCCTCTCATAGGTACGAATTTGTACCACTTGCTCATCTTTTTCTAATTCAATAAAATTGACATTAATGCCTTGAGCCGCAAACTCTTTACTATAACGGATTGCTCTGCCCTTGGTTACCATATCCTCTTGCTGTAGGTCACGTACAAAACGAATTAAATGTGGAGAGCCGGTGTTTACAATAAAATCTTCTTTATGTTTTCTTATTTCATGTACATCTTTCATTTTTAGTGCAATAATTCCATTTGTGCGGATAATTGATTCATGTGGTCCGTCCGCTGCACTAAAGTGGTAGATTTCTTTTTTTATTCCAGCATGTAGGGCAAATAGGGTAATGCATCTTCCACCATTCCCACACATGCTTCCTTCTTTGCCATCTGCATTATAATACTTCATTTCAAAGTCATATCCTTCTTTTTCTTGTAGTAGCATCAGGCCATCTGCGCCAATGCCAAAGTGACGATCACAAAGTTGATGGATGGTTTCAGTTGAAAGGCCATTTAGTTCGCCCTTTCGATTGTCTGCAATGATGAAATCATTGCCTGTCCCTTGGTATTTATGAAAAAGTGTTGTCATTAAATAGATTCAGAGAAGGTGGTTAAAAAAAGCTGAATCAAACGATCAATCTGCGCAGCGGCATTTTTGCTGAATTCTTGTACTACACGATTTGCTACAATTACATTCAGTGCAAGACAGTGGTGTCCCATTAATCGACCTAGTCCGTATATGGCAGCTGTTTCCATTTCAAAATTAGAAATACGGTGCGCTCCAAATCGAAAACTGGTTAGTCGATTAACGAGGTCCGGATTTTGTAGGCCAAGCCGCAATACTCTTCCTTGGGGTCCATAAAAACCTGGACAGGTGACCGTAATGCCTTGGTGAAAAGGGCTCACAAAATGTTTTAATAAACTCGGTGCAGCGCTGCTTATATAGGGAAGTCCCGTTTGATTTTGTATTTGTGTTTGCGTTAAGAATGACTGAATAAGTAGTGATTCTTCTTCGTTTTGTTGTAATCTGTAAAAATGCAGAAGGTTGTCAATGCCCAAACCATGTGTAGAAGCCACAAAACTATCAACAGGAATATCTGCTTGAAGTGAACCTGAAGTGCCTAGTCTGATAATGTTTAAAGATTGAAGCTGTTGCTTGGGTTGACGCGTTTGCAGATCAATATTTGCCAGGGCATCCAATTCGTTTAAAACAATGTCGATATTATCTGGACCAATCCCAGAGGAAAGGACAGAGATTCTCTTATTTCCAATCCATCCGGTGTGAGTAATGAATTCGCGATGTTGTCTGCTCACTTCAATTGTATCAAAGTACTTGCTGACTTCCTTAACTCGACCAGGGTCTCCCACGGTCACTATGGTTGATGCGATTTCTTCTGGTCGTAGATCAAGGTGGTATACTGCACCCCTGTCATTCAGAATAAGCTCAGATGAGGCGATTGGATTCATAAGGTTTCAAAAATACTGCTTATTTTCGCAGTCCCTTTATTGGGTCCTGTGGCCGAGTGGCTAGGCTGAGCTCTGCAAAAGCTCCTACAGCGGTTCGAATCCGCTCGGGACCTCCAAAAACCCCGCACAAGCGGGGTTTCTTGTTTAAGTGGAGCTTATTGTCTCTTAAATTTGTAGCCGGATGTCAGCGAAAGAAGAAAAGGAGTTTTTGCAATATTGGGAGCAAAACCGAGTGACCAAAAAAAAATGGATTCGCCACTTATCTGTTGGCTTACCCCTGGGGGTTACGTTGGTATTGACCAGTTTTGTAAATCTATTTTCAGGATGGTATGGTAGAGCGCAAATGGTCTTTTCTAGGGAGAGTACTTCTTTAGTGCTTGTACTTCTTGTCGCAGCAATTTCAATCGTACTTTTCGTCATCATTTTTTCTGCTCGTCACCGGTGGGAAATGAATGAGCAACGCTACCAGGAATTAAAACAAAAAGAATAGTTCTTATCATAAATTAAACAGTATGCAAAAATTAGTAGTTATTAGTTTTCTTTTTTTAAGTATGGTTTTAGGGATCAGTTGCAACAAGGATACAAGCTGTACGCCAAAAACAGTAGCTAGTGAGGTTGCGACCATGCAGAGTTTTGCCACTACAAACGGGCTGACTGTACAAACACATTCTAGTGGGTTACTTTATCAGATTGTAAATCCGGGAAGTGGGTTGACGCCAACATTAACCTCTCGTGTTTCGGTACGTTACACCGGAAAATTAATGAATGGTACCATTTTTGATTCTAATACTGGGGTGCCTGTGCAGTTTTTGTTGAACCAGGTTATTGCAGGATGGCAGTTAGGCTTGCCGCTCATCAAAAAAGGAGGCACAATTCGTTTAATCATTCCGTCCTCACTGGCCTATGGCTGCAATGCTACTGGACCTATCCCAGGCGACTCAGTCCTTTATTTTGAAATTGAGCTCGTTGATGTTTTATAAATGAAGTTTTAATGAGTAGCGAAGCAATTTCTGTCTTTGATATTTTTAAAATTGGAATTGGTCCTTCCAGCTCTCATACGTTAGGCCCTTGGAAGGCTGCCTTACGTCTGTTGCAAGAACTTAGAGACAATGATCAATTACAAAGTGTTAATTCGGTTCGTGTTTTGTTATATGGCTCGTTAGCAAAAACAGGTAAAGGTCACGGTACTGATATTGCAATTCAGCTGGGGCTTTGTGGAGAAGATCCAGTAACAATGCCTACTGAACAGATAGGAAATAAATTGGCTGCTATTGCACAACAGCAACGGATTTTATTGTCAGGAACTCATGAAGTTGTTTTCAATCCGGCGGAGGATATAGAGTTTCTAATCACAGAAACGTTGCCTTTTCATTCAAATGCACTTAGTTTTTTGATTACGCTTTCAAATGGCACCACTTTTTCACAAACTTATTACTCGGTGGGTGGAGGGTTCGTTGTAAAGGAGGGTGAAGAAAATGCGAAAAATGATAGCGTTGATTTTTCTTTTCCTTTTTCCACTGCGCAGGAGTTGCAGCAATGGTGTCTTAAAACAGGGCTTTCTATTCCAGAGATCATGATGGAGAATGAAGTGGGTTGGAGACCCGAGAATGAATCATTTGAGAAAATCATGGCTATCTGGGCAACAATGCATAATTGTATTTATAAAGGTTGTCATACACAGGGTATCTTGCCAGGTGGATTAGAGGTGGTTCGAAGGGCTGCAGAACTCAATAAGAAATATTTGAAAGGTAAAACCTATGCTAATGCTAACGAGTGGGCACAATTGATTGCACAGGGTGGAAATGACTTTAAGTATATTTTAGATTGGGTCAGCTGTTTTGCGTTAGCAGTGAATGAAGAAAATGCATCGTTTGGTAGAGTAGTGACCGCACCTACCAATGGAGCAGCTGGTGTTGTGCCTGCTGTTTTGCAATACTGTCTAATTTTTGGAGATCATAAAGAGGATGACAAGAAAATAAGTTCATTCTTATTGACCGCTGCTGCCATCGGTATCATTTTTAAAAAAGGAGCAACCTTGTCTGCCGCAATGGGAGGATGTCAAGCAGAAATTGGTGTCTCAGCTGCTATGGCTGCAGCGGGACTTACCGAAGTAATGGGAGGAACCCAACGACAAGTTTTAATGGCGGCTGAAATTGCTATGGAGCATCATTTGGGATTAACCTGTGACCCCATTGGAGGCCTGGTCCAGGTACCTTGTATTGAAAGAAATACAATGGGAGCTATCAAAGCGATTACTGCCTCTCAATTGGCGTTGCAGAGTACGCCTGATTTAGCGAAAGTTTCATTGGATGCAGTAATCAAAACGATGTGGGAGACTGCTCAGGATATGAATCACAAATACAAAGAAACAGCTGATGGGGGTTTAGCTGTTAATGTGCCACTGAGTCTTCCTGAGTGCTAAAATCGTTTATTACATTATAAAGCGTATCTCGCTCTACTGGTGATTTTCCAGCTTGACGAATCAGTTGCACCAGTTGTTCTGTTGTTAAAGTTGGATTTTGCTCCTCTGAACCAGCCATGCTGTAGATTTTTGTAGAGTCATCAATCGTGCCATCAATATCATCTACGCCAAAACTCAATGCTAGTTGTGCATTTTGTCTTCCTAACATGGGCCAATATGCTTTCAGATGAGGAAAGTTATCCATGTAAATTCTGGCAATCGCATAAAGTCGCATATCCTCAATCAGCGTTGTTTCAGCAACAGTATGCATATCATTGTCTTTGTTTCTGAATTTTAGAGGAATGAAAGTATTAAAACCTCCTGTCTGATCTTGCAAATCGCGCAACCTGCGCATATGGTCAATTCGGTGCTCATATTTTTCAATATGCCCGTATAACATTGTAGCATTAGAAGGAATTCCTAACTCGTGGGCAGTTTTATGAATTGTTAGCCAACCGGCCGCATCCACCTTGTCTGCACAAATTTGTTCTCTAATTTCTGGATGAAAAATCTCAGCACCACCACCTGGAATTGAATTTAGTCCTGCATCAATTAACTCCTGCAGTCCTTCTTTTACAGACACATTTGCTTTGCGAAACATGTAGTCATATTCAACTGCAGTAAATGCTTTGATGTGTAACTCCGGGCGATGTGCTTTAATTGCGGCAAGAAGTTCTCTGAAAAATTTCAAATTCATTTTTGGGTGTACACCTCCAACTATATGCACTTCAGTTACTGGGATGCCATCATACCGCTTGACAAGATGTAACATCTGCTCAATACTCAATTCCCAACCTTCTTCACGGTTGGCATATAATCTGCTGTAAGAACAAAATTGGCAACTGAAAACGCAAACGTTCGTAGGCTCGATATGAAAATTTCTATTGAAAAAAACCTTATCACCATGAAGTCGTTCTTTGATCTGATTCGCTAAACTTCCCACGAATCCAATACTGCCTTTTTCAAATAAAAGCAAACAGTCTTGATCGGTGATTCTGTCTCCGTTCTCTACTTTTTGAGCAATACTTTTGAGTTCTGGGGAAAGGGTGTGATTCATACTAAAACATTAAGCACAATGACCTTTGCAAAGGTATTAATTCCTTAACTTCCCCATCCAATAACCTAAAGAAACAACCGTATGAGCACAAGAGCGCGGCTTACCATTCTAAGCTTCATGGAATTTTTTATTTGGGGTTCCTGGCTAATTACAATCGGAGCCTATTGGTTTCAGAATCGACAGTGGAGTGGGGCAGAGTTCGGCGCCATTTTTTCAACCATGGGTCTTTCAGCAATATTTATGCCGGCCATAACCGGAGTAATAGCAGATCGGTTTATCAATGCAGAACGGCTGCTTGGAATTTGTCATTTACTCGGGGCTGCTGTTTTACTTTTTTTACCTGAGGTAAATGATCCAAGCACATTTTTTTGGGTCATTTTACTCTATATGCTTTTTTACATGCCCACCATTTCGTTAGCCAATACTGTTTCATATACTGTATTAGTGGGTGCTGGTAAAAGTATCGTAACAGATTTTCCACCCATACGGGTTTGGGGAACAATTGGTTTTATTGTTGCCATGTGGATTGTGAGTTTGCTAAGAATTGAAACCTCTGCTCTACAGTTTTATGTTGCAGCGGCTGCCTCTGTAGGTCTAGGGGTGTATGCTTTTACCTTACCTGCTTGCCCACCGCGCGCGGAAGTAAAGAAATCTGATTCTTTTGTCTCCCTTTTTGGACTACAGGCATTCTCATTGTTCAAAGATGTTAAGATGGCACTATTTTTCATTTTTGCGATGCTGTTAGGGGCAGCACTGCAATTGACCAATGCGTATGGAGATACATTTTTGCACGACTTTGATAAAATAGAGATGTATCAACAAAGCATTGCTGTTCAATATCCGGCTATTATCATGTCTATATCACAGATGTCAGAAACATTATTTATTCTCGCAATTCCCTTTTTCTTAAAACGATTTGGTATAAAAAGAGTGATGTTGATTAGTATGATTGCTTGGGTTTTTCGATTTGGGTTGTTTGCATACGGAAATCCCGGAGAGGGTCTATGGATGATTGTCCTTTCGTGTATCGTTTACGGAATGGCGTTTGACTTTTTTAATATTTCAGGATCCTTGTTTGTCGACACGCAAGTAAAAGAATCGATCAGAGCCTCTGCTCAGGGAATATTTATGATGATGAGTAATGGGTTTGGTGCCTGGCTAGGAAGTACCATAAGCGGCCTAGTCATTCAAAATTATTTTACTAATCCTGATCAGTCAATGAACTGGAAGGAAATTTGGCTATCATTTGCGGGATATTCCTTAGTGGTAGCTCTTTTGTTCGCTGTGTTGTTTAGACATCGCCATGAACCTACTGCTAAAGCCAGCTAATTCATATCGAAACGAAAAAAGCCGCTCTTCTAATGGGAGCGGCTTTTTTATAGGGATGATTTTAGCTTTAAGCGTGAGATTCAATTTTGCGAACAAAATTTGCCTTTGGTTGCGCACCTACTAATTTATCAACTACTTGGCCGTTCTTGATGAAAAGAATAGCAGGGATGGAAGTGATTCCATAGTTCATCGATACTTCAGGGTTATGGTCTACATTGAGCTTCCCAATATTTACTTTTCCCTCATATTCTTTTGCTAGCTCTTCGATAACTGGTCCTATCGCTCGGCATGGACCACACCATTCTGCCCAAAAGTCCACAACAGTTAATTTATCAGAATCTAATACGTCTGATTTGAAGTTTGCGTCGGTAAATTCTTTAGCCATTATTTATTGTTTAAAAAGTGAAGGGCAAATTTAAGTCCACATCTTTGGAAGTAGACCTATTGGCATTCATTGTGTAAAAGTTGTCAGCTTAAGCAGTTTGAACGGAGACGTGTAGGGTAGGGTTGTCCTCAAGATATTTCACTAGTTCTGGATTCAACTCAATACCCTGATTTGATGATATAAGGTTGGTTATTAATTTATTACGTTCATCAGTTAAAGTAAATTTAAATGTAGTTTTTCCGGGATTCCGTTTGAAGTTTTTTTCAAAAAACTGAATCATTTCCTCATTTAGCGCTTTGGGTTCTGCTTCGATCAAAATGGACCTTGTCAAATTGGCTATCATAGTTTCTGCCAGCGTCACACCCATTAGCTTAAACTCATACTCATCTCTGTTATAGCGTTGTTTCAAATAGCCATTGATCAAGACACTGCTGCCTGGTTGAAGGAGTGCAGAGAGCTTTAAATAATCATCACTGAATAACGGGAATTCCATTTTTCCGGTGTAATCCTCAATAATGAAGTTTCCGTATTTGTTCCCACTCTTTGCAATACGGTGTTGTGCATCAGCAACCAACCCTACAATTCGGAAGGGTCTACCTGGATTAGTCTGTTGGCGAATGGAGTCTTTAAACTCGTTAAAGTCATGTATGGAGGTAACGCCGTAGTGGCGAATCTCGAATTTGTAATTATCTAAGGGGTGTCCGCTCAGATAAATACCCGTCACTTCTTTTTCATGTTCAAGCTGAATGAGCAGTGGCCAAGGTGTTACGTCTAGCATTCGGGGGGGCGGTATCTCCATGGTTATCGGCAACTCACCAAATAGTGTATTTGCTGCAGAAGCTTGTTGCTGCCCCATAACTTGTCCATATCGGATGATCTTTTCCAACCCTGTTACATCTTCTCCCTCTGCCACCGTGAAATACTGTGCACGGTGCAATTGTGGAAAGCAGTCAAAGCTTCCTGCATAGGCAAGACTCTCTAATGTCTTTTTATTGACCGATCGTTGATTGATTCTTTTTACAAAATCAAAGATGTCTTTGTACGGTCCTTTTTTATTTCGTTCTTCTATAATATTTTCAACGGCAGCCTCACCAACACCCTTCAGTCCTCCCAAGCCAAATCGAATTTCTCCTTTTTTATTAACTGCAAAACCTTTGAGCGATTCGTTTATATCGGGTCCAAGAACTTTAATACCCATCCGCTGGCATTCTTCCATAAAAAAAGTAATCTTCTCAATACTGCCCGCATTATTGAGCACCGCTGACATATACTCGGCAGGGTAATGCGCTTTTAAATAAGCGGTTTGATAGGCTACATAAGCATAGCAGGTAGAGTGCGATTTATTAAATGCGTATTGAGCAAAAGCTTCCCAGTCAGTCCAAATTTTTTCTAGCCTTTCTTTTGGAAGCAGATTGGCGGTTGCCCCTTCCATGAACTGCTTTTTCATTTTATCAAGGGTCTCTCTGTTCTTTTTACCCATCGCTTTTCTAAGAACGTCAGCATCCCCCTTACTAAAGCCGGCAAGTTTTTGCGCTAACAGCATGACCTGCTCCTGATATACAGTAATACCATAGGTTTCTTCAAGGTACTCTTGCATTTCTGGAAGATCATACGTGATGGCCTCTCTTCCATGTTTTCGGTCTATGTAGTTAGGTATATATGCAATGGGCCCAGGACGATAAAGGGCGTTCATCGCAATCAAATCTTCGAATTTATCTGGCTTTAGTTCTCGCAGATATTTCTGCATGCCCGGACTTTCAAATTGAAATGTTCCAATGGTGGAACCTTGCTGATAAAGTGAAAATGTTTTAGCGTCATCTAGTGGTATTAAATCGATGTCAATCTCTTTCCCATGTAACTGTTTGATCAGACTCAATGCATTTTTTATGATGGAGAGTGTCTTGAGCCCTAGAAAGTCCATCTTGATAATACCGGCACTTTCGATATCAGTCCCTTCAATTTGTGTAACCCATAAGTTTGAATCTTTCGCAGTAGCAATTGGAATTAATTCTGTTAAATCAGTGGGCGCAATGATGATCCCGGCTGCGTGAATACCCGTGTTGCGTACAGAACCTTCTAGTCGTTCGGCCTCATGTAAAACTCTTCCTGCGGGTGTTTGTGCTTGTTTATAGAAGTCTCTTAATTTTTTGACGTTTTCAATTTCGTCATTGGATAACGCTTCTTTTTCCTCCAATGATTTTTCGCCATCTTT
>DDPN01000109.1 GCA_002342205.1 Chitinophagaceae bacterium UBA2467
TAAAGGAATTAAATTCAGGGCCGCTTTGTAAAATGCGGCCTTTTTGTTGTGGCTATATTAGTACTTTAGCAACCATGTGGGCGCTATGTAAAAAAGAGTTGTCGCAGTTTTTTAGTAGTCTGAGTGGCTATATTGCCATCGCCGTTTTTTTATTAGTCAACGGGTTAGTTCTATTTGTTTTTGAGAATAATGTGCTTGACTTCGGATATGCAACACTAGATCGCTTTTTTGAATTGGCCCCTTGGATCTTATTACTCCTGATTCCAGCCATAACAATGCGCAGTTTTGCTGAGGAATTTCGTACTGGAACTTGGGAAGTACTTCGTACGCAACCATTAACTGATTGGCAAATTATCGGTGGGAAATTTGCAGGTGCGTTTTTAGTAGTAGCCATTGCGCTCTGTCCAACTTTTTTATATTCATGTATTGTTCATGCACTCGCAGCAGATCAAGGATTGGATTGGGGAGCTACCATCGGGTCCTATTTAGGGTTGTATTTGCTTGCTGCTGTTTTTACAGTGATTGGTATATGGTGTAGTAGTATGACCGCAAATACAATTGTTGCCTTTTTACTGGCTGCGCTTAGTACGGCCGCTTTCTATTATGGGTTTCATGCCATTAGTTTATTGCCAACTCTACCTGCTGGCTTAGATTATTGGATTGAATGGATGGGAATTGACTTTCACTATCGTAGTATCAGCAGAGGATTGATTGTGAGTACCGATTTGATTTATGTGATTAGTGTTTGTTTTTTATTTTTTCTATTTACCAATCGTAATCTCCGCAAGCGATAAATGAAAAAGCTTTACCATTGGATGCTTCAACATAAAGCAGGAACTGCAGTAGCGGTAGGGCTATTTTTTTTGATTAATCTTTTATCTTATCAATGGCCAGTGCGCGTAGATTTGACTGCTGAGAAAAGGTATTCAATCGATTCGGCTAGCCGTTCTTTAATTCGTTCATTAGATGAAGAGCTAGAATTAGTTGTTTTTTTAAAAGGCGAGTATCCTTCTGGTTTTAAAAAGCTGGCTACAAGCACCGATCAGTTTCTTTCCTTGCTACAGGCAGAAAATCCCAGCCGTTTTCGATATCGATTTCTTTCTCCTATGGATGAAGTAGAGCCTGGAAAAGGATGGGGAGACTCATTGATCAAGTTAGGTGCACTCAATATCAATCTCACGGTACAAAAAAAGGCAGGGCAGAGTAGTAATATTATTTTTCCTGTTGCCTTACTTCGATATAAAGGTCAACAGAGTTTAGTGACGCTATTGCCAGGCGCAAGTCGTTCTATTTCACAGATAGAGTTGAATCAGGCAGAGGCGTTGATGGAGTACCAGTTTACTAGCTCTATTGATAAATTGCTGCATCCTAAACGCCCTGGTATCGCCTATGAAATCGGACATGGTGAGCCGGTTGATGAGCGCACCTATCAATTACGAATGGCCTTACAGCCAGACTACGAGTTGCGCACACTTGATCTTACAAAACAGCCCATTGTTCCTCTTGGTGTAGATGTGTTGATGATTGTAAAACCTGCTTTACGATTTAGTGAAAAGGAAAAGTTCAAGATAGATCAGTTTGTGATGCGGGGTGGAAAGTTGGTTTGCTTTCTGGATCATCTATATGCTGAGATGGACAGTTTTGCACGTAAATCTGAGTTAGTTGCCTTTGATCGTGATCTTAATATTGAAGATCTCTTTTTTAAATATGGGGCACGCATCAATCCAGATTTGCTGATGGACTTGCGCTGCGAGGTTAGTTATGTTCAGGTGGGTGGAACGGCTGAGCAACCTCAAAATGAATTTCTGCCTTGGAATTACTTTCCATTGGCTACGGCTCCAGTTGCAGATAATAAATTAAAAACGGCGGGTTATGTATCNNCAATGCGGTTTGCGAATTCGATTGATACCATTCAAACGCCTGGTGTTCGTAAAACACCGCTATTGGCGAGTTCTGATCGGGCCCGTGTAATTAGTACCCCTGCGTTGATTTCGCTGAATGAAAACAGTACGTTACCTGAGAATAAATTATTTAATCGGTCTGCCATTCCTTGTGCATTTTTATTGGAGGGCCAACTTTCTTCATTATACAAGAATCGGGTTGTGTCCACTTTCATGGATTCCCTCACTCCTGCTGGTATGTCCTTTATACCGGAAACTGCACAGGGAGCTGTGATTCTGGTGGGCGATGGTGATCTGGTTTTAAATGATTATATCCCTGCTGTCAATGAACAGGGGCAGTACGATCCTCAAGCACCACTGGTTCCTACAGAAATGGGTTGGAATAAATACACGCAGTTTGAGTATCTCACGGGTGGAGACGCAGGTCGTTATTTTATTCCGGTAGCCAATAAAGAATTTTTACTCAATTGTGTAGAATATCTGGTCAGTAATCCTTCAATTAGTCGGTTAAGAAGTAAAGAAATTACACTGCGATTATTGGATGGTGAAAAAGTAAAAGCATCGCGCGTTCAATGGCAACTTATAACCCTTTTAGCTCCATTAGTCTTATTGGTGCTTGTTGCGTATGGTGTGCTGTTTTGGAGAAAAAAGCAATTCGCACGTTGAGGCCCTATCTTTGAGGGCTGAAATACAGCTATGAATATTGATCAAATCAGCTATCTCGTTTTTGGATTGGTGTTGGTGTTAGCCCTTTTCTTTGACTTGGGCTTGATGAGCAAAAAAAACCAGACCATTTCCATTCGTCAGGCATTGAATCAAACGTTTTTTTGGGTTGGACTTGCGCTATTATTTTTTGTTTTTGTCTGGGTTGAAAAAGGACAACAACTCGCTCTTGAATATTTGAGCGCTTATCTGATGGAATGGAGTTTGAGTATCGATAATATTTTTGTTTTCATATTAATCTTTACTGCTTTTTCAGTGAAGGAGAAAAACTATGGCCGGGTATTATTAATTGGAATTTTGATGGCGATCGTATTCAGAGTATTGTTTATCTCGGTAGGGGTGGTATTGGTTGAGCGCTTTCATTGGATATTATATGTATTTGGCATTTTTCTGGTTTATACCGGATTTAAAATGTTTACTGCAAATGAAGAGGAGGAATTTAATCCACAGGATAGCAAAGTGTATTTATTCTTGAAACGTTTTCTTCCAATAGTTCCGCATGATGGTAATGGAAAATTTATAGTGAGAGAAAATGGTCGTCCGCTTTATACCACTTTATTCGTTGTCATTATCATGCTTGCTTCTATTGATATTGTTTTTGCTTTGGACTCCATTCCTGCGGTAATGGGAATATCACGAGACCGTTTTGTTATTTATACTTCTAACATATTTGCAGTGCTGGGGCTCCGGTCTTTATTCTTTTTATTGCGTGGTGCTGTTAGCAAGTTTGATTATTTGCAGCAGGGCATTGCCATTGTTCTGGTATTTATTGGCGTAAAAATGCTGGGTGAACACTGGATTAATCAATGGATATCCAAATCAGAGCAAGTGGCTGTTTCCTTAGGGGTGATTGCCATTTGTATTAGCGGGTCCATTTTTTACTCTCTCTTTATTCAAAAGAAAGGAGTGCCGCCTGATCAATTAGATCAGAGCGTATAAGTAATTTAAATCGCAATAGCAGTGTATACGGTTAAAGAGATTGTGAAGATTCTGGGAGTTTCTGCTCCGGTTGTTCATGATCATGCTGTTGAACATTTACTCATTGATAGTCGAAAGGCTTATGCTCCTACTGTTTCTCTCTTTTTTGCATTGGTGTCATCCCGTAGAAATGGGCATGATTTTATTGGTGAACTCTATCAAAAGGGTGTTCGCAGCTTTGTGATTACGCAGTCCGTTGACACTGTTAATTACCCTGATGCTAACTTTATTTATGTTTCAAATACGGTTGATGCATTGCAAAAGTTGGCTGCTGTTCACCGTTCACGCTTCAGGATTCCTGTAATTGGTATCACCGGAAGTAATGGAAAGACCATCGTAAAAGAATGGCTTTTTCAATTGTTACAGCCTGACTATCGGATTGTGCGGAGTCCCAAGAGTTATAATTCGCAAATTGGAGTGCCCTTAAGTGTGTGGCAGATGAAGCCTCATCATCAGTTAGCCATTTTTGAAGCTGGTATTTCTCAGCCTGATGAAATGGAGCGATTAGAAAAGGTGATTCAGCCCACATTAGGTGTTTTGACAAATATTGGTACGGCGCATAATGAAGGCTTTCTTTCTCTAGCTGAAAAAGAAAAAGAAAAACGCAAGCTCTTTCGTTCAGCTCCTTTGGCGCCAGCGCTTCAACTCAATACTGTTACAATTCAAAATGGATTCGCATTGTTGCAAGCCTCCGGACCTCTCTTAAAAGAGGGAGGCTCCGTCACTATTCCATTTACGGATGAAGCTTCCATTCAAAATGCATTACGTTGTTGGGAAGTATTGCTGGCTCTAGGAATTCCTTTGTCTGTTATTGCTGCACGTATGAAAAAGTTGACAGCAGTGGACATGCGTTTACACCTTAAAAAGGGAATTAATAATTGTCAACTTATTAATGACGCCTACAGTGCTGATTTGAGTTCCCTAGAAATCGCACTCACTTTTTTAAAACAGCAGGGTGGTTCACTCAAGCGAACCGTAATCCTCTCTGATTTTTTGGAGAGTGGTGAGTCGGATGCGGAGTTGTATGCTCAAATTGCCCAGCTATTACAGCAAATAGCTGTACATCGATTAATAACTATCGGACCTCGCATTAGATCTGCATTTTCTAACTTGTCGGGTGGCTGGCAATTAGAACAATATGTGGACACCACTCATTTTATTCAGCAATTTGAAGCACGAAAATTTCAACAGGAAGTTATTTTGATAAAGGGTGCACGGTCTTTTGCACTGGAGAGCATCGTTCCCTTACTTGAAGAAAAAATTCATGCTACTCGTTTGGAAATAGATCTTAATGCTGTTGTACATAATCTTAATCAATTTCGTCAGCAATTAAGTGCAGGTACCCGCTTGATGGCTATGGTAAAAGCATTTGCATACGGAAGTGGCGCTTCAGAGATTGCCCATGTACTGCAATTCCAAGGGGTAGATTATTTTGGGGTTGCGTATGCGGACGAGGGTGTTTCATTGCGACAGGTAGGCATTACTAAGCCTATCATGGTAATGAATACGGAAGAGCCCGTCTTTGATGCTATTATTGAGAATCAACTGGAGCCCGTTTTATTTTGTTTCTCGCTTCTCCAAGCATTTGATTCTTATTTACAACGGCAAGGAATTCAATCCTATCCTGTTCATCTGGAAATTGAAACAGGAATGAATCGGCTTGGATTTTCAGAAAATGAAATTCCAGCGCTTATCACTTACTTGAGTTCAACATCCAGTTTTTCTATCCAATCTGTTTTTTCTCACTTAGCTGCCAGTGAAGACCCCGCCTCTGATTCATTTACATTTCAACAATTTTCAATTTATCAAAATGTAACTGAACAGTTGAGTAGTCAACTTAATTGTTCATTCATAAAACATATTGCTAATTCTGCTGCTGCCCTTCGCCATCCTTCATTTTCTATGGATATGGTACGCGTTGGGATTGGTTTATATGGAGTGGAGAACTCTATTACTCAATCGGTGCAACCGGCTATAACACTTCGTTCCACCATTGCTCAAGTAAAAAAAGTTTCAGCGGGAAGCTCCATTAGCTATAACCGTAAAACAATACTAGATAGCGATGCTGTTATTGCCACTGTACGATTAGGTTATGCCGATGGTTACCCGCGTCAGTTGGGTAACGGAGTAGGGCAGGTTGTGGTACGAGGTAAACGTGCACCTATTGTAGGAACTGTTTGTATGGATATGTTCATGATAGATGTAACCGCCATTGAGAACGTGCACGAAGGCGATGACGTAATCCTATTTGGAAAAGAGTTGCCCGTGCAAGAGATAGCCAAGTGGGCGGGTACGATCCCTTATGAAATTCTTACAGGAATTTCTCAACGAGTCAAGCGCGTCTATTTTCAAGAGTAATTAAAAAATCTGTGTTTGATCCGACACATGAGTGTTGGTTGTGCCTGTAACGGGCGGGGTTGTTTCTTCTTTTTTCACCAGTTTTTGTTGAAAAAGAAATAAAGTAATCACCCCCACTGATATGGATGCATCCGCAATATTGAAAATGGGACTGAAAAATTCAAAAGAGTCACCTCCAATAATAGGCAACCAGCTTGGAAAGTTTCCTTGTACGATAGGGAAGTAGAGCATATCTACCACGCTTCCATGTAAAAAAGCTCCATATCCTTTTTCACCCAGTTGGGCTACACCTGTGTAGCCAATATAATCATGTAAAATGGTGCTATAGTGAAGTCCTTTGTCAAAAATCATTCCGTAAAAAAGACTATCAATCAAATTACCTGCTGCACCAGCATAAATAAGTGCAGCACAAATCAAAAAGCCCATGGAGTATTTTTCACGAATGAATTTTCCGATATACCAGGTTCCGATTAACACTGCACACAAACGAAAAAGGGTTAGAATGACCTTACCCATTTCATTTCCAAATTTCCAGCCCCACGCCATACCAGGGTTTTCGATAAAATGCAAACGAAACCAATTCCACCCAAATACACGTAAAACCTCACCGGTTGGATGATTTAGTTTAATCCAAAACTTCAATCCCTGATCAGCCAATAAAATCAGCAGGATGAGACCTATGACAGTTGTTTTTCTTGACATGATTATCCGAGCTTTCCAACCATTTTTTCAGGACGTACCCATTCGTCAAATTGTTCGGCAGTAACATATCCTAATTGTATGGCCATTTCTTTTAAAGTGGTTCCTTGTTTATGTGCTTTCTGGGCAATTTCTGCAGCTTTATAATAGCCAATTTTTGTATTGAGTGCAGTTACCAGCATGAGTGAATTGTCTACGTGCTTTTTGATATTCGCATGAATAGGTTCAATTCCTATGGCACATTTATCATTGAAAGAAACACAACCATCTCCAATTAATCGGGCGCTATGTAAAAAGTTATAGATCATGACAGGCTTAAACACATTGAGTTCAAAATGCCCTGAAGCGCCTCCTACATTGATGGCTACATCATTTCCTAATACTTGCGCTGCAATCATGGTGAGCGCTTCGCATTGTGTGGGGTTTACTTTTCCTGGCATGATGGAAGAACCAGGTTCATTATCTGGAATAAATAACTCGCCAATACCACTGCGGGGACCCGAAGAGAGCATGCGAATATCATTGGCAATTTTCATTAGGCTTACCGCAACTGTTTTTAATGCACCATGTGCTTCTACAATGGCATCATGTGCAGCTAATGCTTCAAATTTATTGGCAGCTGTTTTGAAAGGAAGGCCTGTTAATTGTGCAATATGCTTGGCTACGTTTTTATCATAGTCCTTGGGAGTATTGATTCCTGTTCCAACAGCGGTACCTCCCAGTGCTAATTCACGTAAATGCTCGAGTGAGTTTTTAATAGCTTTTAAGCCATGATCGAGTTGCGATACATAGCCACTGAACTCTTGTCCTACTGTCAAAGGTGTCGCATCCATGAAATGGGTACGTCCTATTTTGACAACCTTCATAAACTGCTTACTTTTTTTAGCAAGTGTATCTCTGAGTTTTTTAATTCCAGGAATTGTTGTTTCTACTAAAATGGTGTAAGCAGCAATATGCATTGCTGTAGGAAAAGTATCATTAGAAGATTGTGATTTGTTTACATCATCATTCGGATGCAAAAACTTTTCTTTATCGGTTAGCTTTCCACCTTTGAGCACATGTCCTCGATAGGCAATCACTTCGTTGACATTCATATTGCTCTGCGTTCCGCTTCCTGTTTGCCAAACAACCAATGGAAAGTAGTCATCTAATTTTCCTTGCAAAATTTCATCGCACACTTTGCCAATTAAACTGGCTTTGTTTGCGGGTAACACACCTGCTTCCTTATTTGTAAGGGCAGCAGCTTTTTTCAGCTGTGCAAAAGCCCGGATAATTTCTTTGGGCATTTTATTGATGTCCTGTGCAATTCTAAAATTGTCTATACTGCGTTGGGTTTGTGCACCATAATAGGCATGCAGAGGGACTTTTACTTCCCCCATGGTGTCTTTTTCAATTCTGTATTCCATGCTGGTTGGATTATTTGCCCTGCAAAGTTAGTTGAACTTCGGCTTTCTTTTTTCCAGAAAAGCTGTTACGCCCTCTTGCATTTCTGCTGATCCAAAACAATCACCAAATAAACGGACCTCTTCGGTATAACCGTTTTTGGTCTTGTCAAAACAAGCTTCAACCGCCTCTATGACTCGGGCAACTGCTTGTGGCCCTTTTGAAAGGATCGTCTGCAATAGTTTCTTACTCTCTTCTAGTAATTTCTCAGCGGCTACTACTTGATTAACCAGTCCCCATTGGAGGGCACCTGTTGCATCCAACATATTTCCACTCATCATCAATTCAAGTGCTTTTCCTCTTCCAACCAGCTGCGTCAACCGCTGTGTTCCGCCATAGCCGGGTATGAGTCCCAAATTAACTTCGGGTTGTCCAAATTTTGCCTGCTCTGTTGCAATTCGTATATGACAAGCCATGGCTAATTCACAACCGCCTCCTAGTGCAAAACCATTTACTGCTGCAATCACGGGCTTGGTACTTTTTTCGATATGCTCAAAAATCCGTTGTCCACGTGCAGCCATCTCCATAGCAATTGATTTGTCGATTCCTTTAAATTCACTTATGTCTGCGCCAGCTACAAATGCTTTTTCCCCACTGCCAGTAATGATGACACCTTTAACAGCCGCATCTATTTTAATTTGAGCAAAAGCGTGTTCAAGTTCTTCCAACACTGTTTTGTTCAATGCATTCATTTTGTCAGGCCGGTTGATAGTTACAATCAAAATACCTTCTTCCAGCTGTCCCACTAGTGTTTGATAGCTACCCCAGTTATTCATATTTATGATTTTTAAGATCGGTGTGTTTGTACCCACTCCCGTATGTAGGATGCAATTTCTTGTGTGCCTGTTCCCGGGTGGAATAGTTTTCCTACTCCAAGTTGTTGGAGTGCTGTTGCGTCTTCCTCCGGAATAATTCCACCTCCGGTGAGGAGTACATCATTCAGCCCTTTTTCTTTTAGCAGCGATATAATTTTGGGGAATACTGTGTTATGTGCGCCTGATAAAATTGAAATACCAATAGCATCCACGTCTTCTTGGAGGGCTGTGTTCACGACCATTTCAGGAGTTTGTCGTAGACCAGTATAAATTACTTCCATCCCCGCATCTCGTAATGCAGTCGCAATTACTTTCGCTCCACGGTCATGTCCGTCGAGACCCACTTTTGCTACTAATACTCGTACAGGTCTTTTCATCGCTTAAATTCCTTTCAAAATTAACTGCTTTGCCTGAACTAGTCGTTGGAGGGTTTCTTGTTGACCTAGTAAGGCAGCAATATCAAAAACACCTGGACCAAATTTGCCTCCTACTAACATAATACGAAGCGGAAGCATCAATTCACCCACTTTTAATGATTGGCTCAAGGCCAGATCTTTCAAGATTTTCTCTAATTCTTGCGCTGTCCATTGATGCGTTTGTTCATAGTAATGGATGAGGCTTGAAAAAAAGGCTTCTTTTTCTGGCGACCATTTAGATAAGATAGAAGCCGTATCAATTTGGGAAGGTCTTTCAAAAAAGAAACGACTTTGTTCTACAAAATCTGAAAGTAATGTGCAACGCTCTTTTACCAAATCAATCACTTTTTCTAATTGATCTGTATCTGCAACAATAAGATTTGCTTTTTCAAATTGATTGCGAACGAAGGGGAGTAAACGACTGGCAGAACTTTTTTTGATCCATTCGTGGTTGAACCATTTTGCTTTTTCGTAATCAAACTTTGCGCCACTGCTATGCACGCGCTCCATTGAAAAAGCGTTAATTAATTCATCTATCGCGTATACTTCTTTTTCTGTTCCTTCATTCCAGCCTAACAAGGCTAGTAAATTGACAAATGCTTCAGGCAAAAATCCTTTTTCTTTAAACCCTTCTGTTAGTTCTCCTGATTTTGGATCCTTCCAATTCATGGCAAACACCGGAAACCCATATTTTGCTCCATCTCTTTTGCTCAGTTTACCTGTGGGTCCAAGAATAAGAGGGAAGTGCGCCCACTGCGGCATATGTTCCCAGCCAAATAAATATTGCCACACTAATAAATGCACAGGAGCCGAGGGTAACCATTCTTCACCTCGAAATGCATGTGTAATTTTCATGAGATAATCGTCCACTACCACAGCTAAATGATACGTGGGCATTCCATCTGCTTTTAGCAATACTTTATCATCTACAGTTGAAGTGTCAAATGAAACTTCTCCTCGAATTAGGTCAGTAAAACTCAATGTCTTTCCCTCCGGCATTTTTATACGGATAACATGCGGAGTATTTTGATCCAATAAGTTTTTTACTTCGGCTTCTGTCAGCGTAAGAGAGTTGCGCATTTTATGACGCAGATGCTGATCATATTGTGGCGAGGGATTTTCGGCGGTTTTATTTTTTTCTCGCATCTGCTCCAATTCTTCTGGTGTGTCAAATGCGTAGTAAGCGTGTCCTTGATCAATTAATTGTTGCGCATATTTTTTATATAGGGCCTTTCGTTCACTTTGTCGGTAAGGTCCAACGTTTCCTCCATGCTGTACACTTTCATCAGGCTCAAGTCCACACCAACGCAAGCAATCAAAAATATACTCCTCTGCACCGGGTACGTAACGACTCTGATCGGTATCTTCTATACGGACGATAAAATCTCCTCCGTGTTTTTTTGCAAATAAATAGTTGTATAACACGGTTCTGACGCCTCCTAAATGTAAACCACCTGTTGGGCTAGGTGCGAACCGAACGCGGACCTTCTTACTCATAGTGCAAAGATAAACGATGCCCTGCCTTTCCCGGGAATCAGGGTCTGCTATCTTTGCACTATGTATCGCTATTTTGTACATCCTCCCGCTTGGCTAAGAGCATTTTATCCAAAACGGATCTGGAGGGGAGATACAAGTGCCCCCACTATTTACCTGACTTTTGATGATGGTCCTCATCCAGAAATTACACCATTTGTGTTGGAGCAGTTAGCGGCATACCATGCAAAGGCTTCTTTTTTTTGTATTGGGAATAGGGTAGAGCGCTATCCCTCAATTTTTCAGATGATAGTAGCGCAAGGTCATTCTGTAGGTAATCACACCATGCATCATCTGAATGGATGGCGAACTGGTACCTCACTTTATTTGCAGAATGTGGCCAAGGCAAGCGAACTGATCAACAGTAATTTATTCAGACCTCCCTATGGAAAAATGAATATTGCTCAAGCAAGAGGTATTGCGAGTGCTATGCAGAAGCCCCATTCTAAAATTGTGATGTGGGATATTTTGAGTGCTGATTTTGACACTCGATTAACCGGCGAAGACTGTTTTGCAATTTGTAAAAAGCACCTTCGACCAGGTTCAATCATTGTGATGCATGATAGTGAGAAGGCTTGGCCTAGGTTGTCCTATTTACTTCCTCATTTATTAGCGTATGCTTCAAAAGAGGGTTTTACATTTGCACCCTTATCTGTCAACTAATTTTTCATGCCTGGTTTCATTGATACACATACACATCTTTATCTTGAAGAATTTGATAATGATCGTTCGGTCATGTTAGAACGTGCTCGTTTGGCAGGGGTCAATCAATTTTATCTTCCTGCAATTGACTCAGCTACCCACGATGCGTTGATTACGATGGAGACAACTTTTCCTTTTTGTAAAGCTATGATGGGGGTTCATCCTTGTTCAATTAAAGAAAATTATCAAGAAGAACTGGCTATTGCACAACAATATTGGGAGAAAAGAAATTTTGTAGCTGTCGGCGAAATTGGATTGGACTTTTATTGGGATCGAACTTTTGAAAAAGAGCAGTTGGAAGCATTTCGTATTCANNGTTTGAAGCATTTCGTATTCAAATTGAATGGGCATTAGCAAAAAACGTTCCCATTGTAATTCATTCCAGACAGTCAACCCTGGCCTGTGTGCAAGTGTTGAAAGAATATAAAAACACGGCTCTTCGGGGCGTTTTTCATTGCTTTAGCGGGAGTTTGGAAGAGGCACATGAAATCATCAAGCTCGGTTTTTATTTGGGAATAGGGGGTGTGGTTACGTATAAAAATGCAGGGCTGGGCTCTGTCATTGAAAATATTGATTTAGCTCATTTAGTTTTAGAGACGGATGCCCCCTATCTTACCCCTGTGCCACATCGGGGTAAACGGAATGAGTCTTCCTATATCCCGTTGATTGCTGAAAAAATTGCAGATGTCAAGGGAGTTAAGGTGGAAGAGGTTGCTCAAATAACTACGCAAAACGCTGAAAATCTTTTCAGCGTTGGTTAAATGCCCTTTTGATTAATCAGCAAAGTTGCTAGACTAGCAAAGTCAAAATTTTGAAATTGCTATGTCTGAATCAGATAATCAAATTACCGGCAAAAATTTCTGGGT
>DDPN01000117.1:0-6143 GCA_002342205.1 Chitinophagaceae bacterium UBA2467
ACGCTGATATTTTTCTGCATCATTTCCTGGTCTAATCCGGTCATGGTTATCGTTATGAACATTCCCCCTAAAAGTTGCTTCCAAAAATTGAACGGGCTATTGACATCCGTATTAATGATTTGATTGTACCCTTTCTCATTGATCAATTGCCAGGCTCCAGATAGATCAGTTCCAAGCGCCTTGACCAGAACAACTAAGCAAGCAACCAATCCAATCAACATGCCGGAGGTTTGTAACGTATCTGTAAAGATGATTGTTCGAACGCCCCCTTCAAAAGTGTAGAGAAGTATGAGTGTCAAAATCACTAATGCCGTTGCTAGAAAAGGAATACCTAATTTATCCAAGATAAATAGTTGCAAAATATTAATCACCAGATAAAGCCTTGCAGTAGCACCTACTGTTCGAGAGAGAATAAAAAAGAAAGCCCCCGCCTTGTGTGCATTCACCCCAAAGCGATTCTCCAAATAGGTATAGATGCTAGTCAGATTCATTCGATAATACAGAGGCAGGAGTATAAAAGCAACGACTACATATCCTAAAACGTAACCAATCACTAACTGGAAATAATTGAAATTAATATCGCCAACATTTCCTGGTACACTCACAAAAGTGACACCAGAAAGTGAGGTTCCTACCATCCCAAAGGCCACCAACATCCAATTACTATTGCGATTACCTATAAAAAATGAATCATTGTCTGCATTTCGAGAGGTATACCAGGCTACTCCGAGCAAAAGCAGAAAATAACCGATCACAAATGAAAATAAAACTTGAGGCGACATAGAATCAGCAGGTTGAATTGAATTTTGAAGATACCTAAAAAATTGTTCCCTTTGAGTCAATCAACACCTATGGCTATTCGTTCTATCGCGATTTTTTGTGGCTCCCGCACTGGAAAAAATCCACTTTATTCCCAACACGCAACAGAAGTGGGTCGACTACTCGCTGCTAAACAATTAAAGATAGTTTACGGTGGAGGGAGTATTGGTCTCATGGGATTGGTGGCGGATGAAGCGATGAAAGGGGGTGGCTGGGTAACAGGCATTATCCCAAAACTATTGGTAGAATGGGAAGTGGAACACCGCGCTATAAGCGAATTGATTGTTTGCGATGACATGCACCAGCGAAAACTAAAAATTTACAGCAAAGCAGACGCCGCTTTGATTTTGCCAGGTGGATTTGGCACACTAGATGAACTATTTGAAATTGTAACCTGGAATCAACTCACCATTCACGATAAAGAAATTTTTATCTTAAATAGTAACGGATTTTATAATTCCCTTCTTGCACATATTGACCAACTAAAAAAAGAAGGATTTATTGATGAACGAAATCTAGAAAAAATTCATTTCCTCAACACCCCGATAGAATTATTAACCTATTTGAGCTAGCAAGAATAGTAAAGCGTCCTAAATAACTTTTCCAGCATTTAGGATATTATTGGGATCAAATACTTTTTTGATCGAACGCATTAATTCAAGACTTTTTTCCTGGAACACAATGGGCATAAATCCTTTTTGGATAAGACCAATTCCGTGCTCAGCACTAATGGTACCTCCCAGTTTATATACAATCTCAAAAAGCTCATTCAGGATTTTCTCAATGGTAGGATTTCCATAACTATTGGGCATTCCTTCTTTGCGCAGACGCACATGCAAATTACCATCGCCGGCATGCCCATAGCAAACCACATCCACCCCATGTTTTTTACCTAGCGCTTTTAATTCGCGAATCAAAGCAGGCAATTCAGCGCGAGGCACAACAGTATCTTCTTCTATCGTATAACCCACTAATTTAACAGCCTCTGCCGCACGACGACGTAGTTTCCAGAGTCGATCTTTTTGGGTTGCATCTTCGGCAAAGTAGATTTCGCCAATGTCATATTGCGTCAATAAATTACCAATCGCTTCCATGTCCCGCATCAAAACCTCTGGATCATTACCATCAACTTCGATAATCAAATGTGCAGCAGTATCGTCAGTGATTGGAACAGCGGTATTGTCTACCATTTCACTCACAATACGCAAGGCATCAATTTCCATTAACTCGAGCGCACTAGGTGTAAAACCTGCTCTGAAAATTGCGCTCACTGCTTCGCCAGCCTGTTCTAAATTTTTAAAAGGTACTAGCATCAACAGATCATGCGTAGGAAGCGGAATTAACTTCAACACAATTTTTGTAACTATTCCCAATGTTCCCTCGCTCCCCACTATTAACTGCGTTAAATTATAACCCGTCACATTTTTAATTACATTAGAACCAGTCCAAATAATCTCACCAGTTGGCAACACCACTTCTAAATTCAACACATAATCTTTTACAACACCATACTTTACTGCTTTGGGACCACCACTATTTTCAGCAACGTTTCCTCCAATGAAACAAGATCCCCTGCTACTTGGATCGGGAGGATAGAATAACTTTTTTTCTTTCACAGCGTTTTGTAAAACCTCGGTAATAACACCTGGTTCGGTTGTTACTTGTAGATTACGCTCATCAATAGTAAGAATCCGGTTTAATCGCTCGGTACTCAACAATACTCCACCCAAATGAGGTAAAGCACCCCCACTTAAACCGGTGCCAGCACCTCGAGGCGTAACTGGAATTAAATCTTGATTACATAATTTCAAAATAGCACTAATCTCTTCGGGTGAACCTGGCTTAACAACCACTTCGGGCAGAAACCGAAGGTTCTCAGTTTCGTCATGCGAAAAACGCTCCAGCGTTTCAACATCAACATATACATGCTCCTCTCCTACAATTGATTTTAATTGCTCCAGGTGTTGCGAAGTGAGTGCTCCCATTTCGATAGAAAAGTTGGTTTCAGCTCAAATTTCGGGATAAATACCCAGCCGAAAAAGTCAGCGAAATGTGGGGCAAAGAGACTGCTGGCGGTTCCCCTGATAAGGGTTCAAAATACCTTGCTTTAAGATAGAGAACTCAAAGGCGCCTCTCCGATTGGTAAAGTTTTTTAGAGAGGATGAATTGACATCATAACTAAAATTAAATAGCAATTGACGAATACCAATTCCTACTTGAGGGATGAGTGATTCAGCCCACCTATAATAGGCACCAGCGGATAAGATATACTCACCATCTCCGGAAACATTGTATAATGCAGCGATGCCTGCTACCGCCTCCCAAGAACTTGCTTGCGTAGAAAAATAAAGATTAGGTTGTACAATCAGCTGCTCATTGAGCTTAAGGCTTGCATTCAAAAACCCATTATAGCGCACAGCAATTCGGTTATCAATACCAGTTGCATTTACCCAAAAACTCTCAACCGGCCTGTTTATGTGCATCGCAGAAAATCCCGCGTTAAAATAAGTTTCTGGGTTGGGGAAGTAAGCATAATTCATTCCCACTTGAAGGTCCAGATAATTACTTTGGGTGGCTGCCAAAAGAGGCGCTTGTGCACTTTGATGCACATCAAAAAACTGTCCATTCCACTGACCGGGAAAAGTTAGATCAGCTGTATTAATTCGTTTATTAGCCCAGCCTGCATTAAATCCTAGGCTAATTAAACTACCATTATTGATCATTTGATGATAAGCCAATGATCCATAAAGTTTCGTAGAAGTTAAAACACTGGTGCCCGCTACATCCCGCAATATCAATCCGCCTGCACCCAACCACCCTGTTTGGCTACTGTTTTGCAGTAATTGCCAATCACCATACACACTAGTAGTTTTATAAGGAAATGCAGAAAGAGAGGCCCATTGGTTACGATAATTAACTCCTATCCGGTAGTCACCATCTGGAATAAAACCAGTATTAGCAGGATTAATTAATAAAGGAGTTTGCATGAACTGCGAAAAATGAAGATCCTGTGCGCTGCTGATTTGCAACGCAAGGATACAAAAGGTTACTATGGTCAGTACGTGTTTTCGCATCTCTTATCGTATCAACGTAATATCTCCCTTTTTAGTCAACATACGTCCGTCAAAAAATTCAACCGCTAACGTGTACATATAAACATCCATAGGTTGTAATACACCTTTGAACTTTCCATCCCACCCAAACTTTGCATCAGTCGTTTCAAAAACTTTTTGACCCCACCGATTCCATATCTCCCATTTCAACTTTACAATCCCAAACCCTTTTACTTGTATAACACTATTTATATCTCCGCTTTGCGGCGTAAAGGCATTAGGGACATCCACCAATGGGTTTATACTAGCTTCTACACTTTTACAAATAGTGCGTGGACAATCGAGTTGATTATAGGCCGTCAAACACACTTGAAATGTACCAGATGACTTGTATTGATGAACAGTGGGTACCCGTGATGTAGTTAGTATACTATCGCCATCACCAAAATTCCATTTGAAGCGAATCGCATCAGAGCTGGACAGATTAGTAAAAGTGTGTGGAGTATTTGGTTGAATGACCACCGGTGTAAAACTAAAGTTTGATATCGGAGCATCTAATACCTGAATGGTAAATCGGGCAGTGTCGCGGAAATTACAGGTATTAGGATTGTTGGCTATTAAGGTGACTGTGTAGGTACCTGGTAGTGTATAGGTATGAGTGGGAGAAGACTGTGTGGAAGTATTTCCATCCCCAAAAATCCAATTATAGCTCTGTCCTGCCACTGAAGTATTAGAGAATACAGCGTCGTATGGAGCACAGCCTATGGAGCTAGTTGTAAAACCTGCTTTTACATTTTCAGCAATGGTTAATGGAATTTTTAAAGAATCTGGCGCGTTACAATAGGTAGTATCAATCAGGTAGAGCGTCACCTGATAAGTACCTGGTGCACTATAGGTATGAAACACAGAATTTGTTCCTGCGGAGACAGGTGCACTGCCATCTCCAAAGTTCCATCGGAATGAAGTATTCTGAAAAGGATATGCAGCTAATGTTGTAGACAGGTTATCAAAGCGATAATTGAGCGATGTACAAGGCAATAATTTAACAGGATTGAAATCGAGTGTTGCTTCAATATTTCCTACACGAATTTGAACATACGAAGTATCACGTCCATTACATGAACTGGGATCAATTGCAATTAGCATAACGCGATAAGTGCCTACAGCTGCATAGGTGTGCGAATTAGTAGGCGCAGCAGTGGTGGCTCTTGGAGAGCCATCGCCAAAATCCCACTCATAACTCTGCGCATTACCAACCGTATCTCGAAATGCAACTGTCAAGGGAACACATCCTAAGGTATCCCCTACCACATTGTTAATACTGGAACGAATCGCACTTTGTACACCTGCTAAATTCATGGCAATTTTCACCATCGTCAAACTACAACCTGCACCGCTGGAATTATTAGTCGTAGACCAAGCACCCGCTGTAACTGGGTAATTAGGGCGAGGAGAATTTCCAATTGAGCAATTACCGCAAATAGCCTGGTAAATAGCTCCACTTCGATCGAAGCGACTGGTTCCACCATCAACGTGGTCATTCCCGTTGTTAACAGAGTTATCCTCTCCAAAGAAGCTACCAAATAATTGACCAGATGCATCCTTTTTCAAAACGAAAAAATAAAAGTCTTTACCATCCGTATTTGATTTAAACGCATCAGGTGTCAATGGTAAGCCTGCTGTGCCTGCACTAGTAAATCCTGAACCAAAACCAGTCCCACCCCATCCCGACATATACACATTTTCACATCGATCCACCAGAAAGGCAACTGGTGAAATATTTGGAATGGCTGCGCCAGAGCCAAATGCAGTGGAGTAAACAAATGCAGAAAGATCAGGCTGAAGTTTAGCAATAAACTGCTTCCCTGAAGGATTATTAAAAACAGCATTCTGTATAGGCCAATTGCCGGTGGTTTGACCCATTACATAGGGAAACCCATTAACATCAAACTGCACTCCAAACACCTGATCAATGCCTGAGGTGCCCAGGTAAGTAGTTTTGATGCGTTGCGTTCCATCAGGCTTGATAATAGTTAAATATCCATCTATGGTTCCGCTCAATGAAGAGCTTAACACTGTACCTGACTGAGATGAAGGGATTAGATTAGGACTTTCGGTTCCTCCCCCCATGTAAATATTACCATTGCTGGGATTCACAGAGATTACATATCCTGCATCATTACCAGTTCCTCCAAAAAAACTTGCAAACTGAAGCGTACTTAGATTATTGGAGAACTTTAGTAAAACAGCATCTTGTAAGCCTCCTCCAAA
>DDPN01000117.1:6235-15857 GCA_002342205.1 Chitinophagaceae bacterium UBA2467
TCACCACGACCATCATCACCATAATTTCGTTGTAAAGAATTCAAGGCACGCGAAGTAGCAATATTAACTCCATCTGCTGCTGTTCCTCCAATTTTTCTGGACCCCAATAATGTAGTACCCGTAGAATTTATTTTGGCAACAATAATATCAAAGCCATCTCCCGCCAATGTACCATTGCCAATTACAGGAAATCCTGTTGCGGAATTTGGAGAATTTGTTCGTCCGGTGAGATAAAGATTTTCTTGTGCATCCACAACTAAACTATGGGGCTGTTCGTTTCCAGATCCTCCCAAGTAAGTTGCCCATAACCGATTACGTCCGTCAGGACTCAACTTAATCAAACAAATATCTGTTTCTCCTCCTTGAAAAGAAGACTGAATGGCCCCGGTTGAAGTAGGAAATCGTCCCCCATCGTTAAAAACAATCCCACCAGCATACATGCTTCCATCAGGGCCATAAGTTGCCGTAAAACCCCAATTATCAGCAGTGCTTCCGGAGAAAGAACAAAAAATAATAGAAGGATCGATGACTAAAATTTGTGAAGGATCATACTTTCCTACTTCAAACCTCACCGTATTATTTTTTACAACATATCTGCAAGGCACCTGCTGTCTTCCGCTCTCATTAGGTTGATAGGTGAAGGGTGCTGATTCCTTAAAAGAACCAAGGGATGTTTCATAGCTCAGTTCTCCTTTTTTAGTTGCCAACGCTTCGACACCGGTATAACGCAGGGTTATATCGCTAATCAACCCGCCAGGTCTTACAATAAAATCATACTTCAACATTCCTTGATCAGTATAATAACGCAGATCAATGTTGGGATATATATCTTTAATGGCAACAGCCTGATATATTTTACAAGCAGTCGCCCATTTGCCTGAATCATTCCCTAAAAAATAATTATTGTAAGTTGGCAATTCCTTTTCTGGAATTACTTTACCAGCCGCATTCACAAATTCTACACGCCAAGCATGTGAGCGAATCAAAAAAGAATCAATAGTGTGATGCTTTGCCTCTTGTAACTTAAATGCACTAACAGGATCTTGTTGCAAAACGGTATATCCATTTTCCTGGATAAAAAAAGCACCGTTTGAGACTTCACCCTTAAAAAGTACACGCTCGTCCCATTGCCCCTTATTCTCTACAAATTGAATAGCCTGCTGCGCATAGCTACGTAGAGAAAATAAAATGTAAAAGAATATGAGCAGTTTACGTTGCACCGTTGTTTGTTCTGATTTACATTAAAGTAACGAATTTAACCGGGTCAGGTTTTGAAAAAACTGTTAATACCCCGCCTACCCCCTGATTATGACAATCGCCTGACTGATCCGTTTAAGAAACGTCTAAATTCTCAGGATATTTTACCCCAATTCACCATTCCTTTTTGTTGCCGTAGAAAATGAAGGAGGGATTGATTTTCAGGGGCTGAAAGAGTCGGATCCTTCTCGATTATTTGAGCCGCCTGCTGGCTGGCTTGTACAAGTAATTGACGGTCTTCGACGATACTGGCCAATTTAAATTGAAGAGCCCCGCTTTGACGGGTTCCTTCGATTTCACCAGGCCCTCTCAATAACAAGTCTTTTTCTGCAATTTCAAAACCACTGGTAGTTTGGGTCATAATCTTCATCCGTTCACTCGCATCCCTTCCAATACCAGGAGAAGTGAGTAGTATACAATAACTTTTTTCAGCGCCCCTCCCCACTCGACCTCTTAATTGGTGCAATTGTGAAAGTCCAAATTTTTCAGCACTTTCAATCAACATCACAGTGGCATTAGGCACATTTACACCTACCTCAATCACTGTAGTGGCTACCATGATTTGGGTATCTCCTTGCACAAATCGCTGCATATTGGTTTCTTTTTGTGCAGCCGGTTGACGACCATGAACCATGCTGATCCAATATTTGGGTTCGGGGAAAAACGCCTTTACCTCTTCATAACCCTTCATTAGATTTTCATAATCCAATTTTGCACTTTCCTCAATCAATGGATAAATAATATAAGCCTGTCTTCCTTTAGCAACTTCATCACGAATAAACTCCATGACTTTGCTTCGGTCTTTCTCGAAACGGTGAACGGTCTTTATGGGAATCCTACCCGGAGGCAGCTCATCAATTATACTCGAATCTAAATCCCCATAAGCGGTCATTGCTAAGGTTCGAGGAATAGGAGTAGCAGTCATGACTAAAATATGAGGAGGAATGGCTGCTTTTTTCCATAAACGCGCCCGCTGTGCAACGCCAAATCGATGTTGTTCATCAATGATTACCAAACCCAATTTTTTAAACTGTACGGTTTCCTCTATCAATGCATGGGTACCCACTAATAGTTTCAATTCACCAGACTCAAGCGAAGCTGCGATTTTTTTTCGCTCAGCTGTTTTAGTGGAACCCGTCAATAACGCTACGGGTAAATTGATTTTTTCTAGCAATGAGTTTATCGATTGGAAATGTTGCTGTGCTAAAATTTCAGTAGGCACCATCAGGCATGCCTGATAGTCATTATCTACCGCTAATAACATTGTTAAAATGGCAACAATTGTTTTTCCACTTCCCACATCCCCTTGCAACAAACGATTCATCTGTCTGCCTTTTGCAGTATCGACTCTGATTTCTTTTAAGACTCTTTTTTGCGCACCCGTTAACTCAAAGGGCAAACACGTTTCATAAAAGGAATTAAAATAATGACCCACCTTTTCAAAAAGTACTCCCGCTGTATGTCGGTGCCGCTGTGAACGCAGCAGCTGCATCCGCACTTGTGCAATAAAGAGCTCTTCATATTTGAAACGCTCCATTGCTTTTGCAGCAGCAGAAGTTTCTCTGGGAAAATGAAGCTGGCAAACCCCTTGCCATCTACCTACAAACTGATTCTCCTTGATGATAGAGGATGGAAGAATTTCTGGCAGATCAGTATCCTGTAGTTGAGTAAGTAAGGTTTGTGTCAGTTTTGCTAACTGTCTTCCCCCTAAACCTTTTGCTTTTAATTTTTCGGTGGTGGAGTAAACGGGCTCAAGATGATTTTTGGCTAATGGCTGATCTGGTTCAATTTTTTCCACTTCCGGATGAACAAACTGTGGACGTCCGTTAAAAAAACTAAGGCGACCATAAACCAAATAGGAATGNNGCGCCCATAAACCAAATAGGAATGGCCTACCATCAATTGCTTCTGTACCCAATTGATTCCTTTAAACCAGGCTAATTCGATTATACCTGATTTGTCTTTTAACTGCACTACAAATCGTTTACCGGCACGTTGTCCTACTACTTCTGTATGAAGCACAACTCCCGCAATTTGTGAAAAATCCATCTCTGCCTTTAGCCCAGCAATCGAACTGATTTTTGTACGATCAATATATCGATAGGGAAAATGAAAAAGTAGATCCTCAAATGTATAAATCGCTAATTCCTTTTTGAGTAACTCAGCACGCAAAGGCCCCACACCTTTCAGAAATTCAATGGGACTTTGTAGTTTCATGCCGGTTGAAAAACTCATAGTGCGCTCACATTGTTTGGGAAGAAGATTTGGATTGACTTGTGACAGCAGATAAAATTAGTGACGATTCAAAAGATAATAAAAGTCGAACCAGAACCGACTTTTTTTTGTAGAGTTGCCAACAGAAATAAAAATATCTTCTTTGTTCGCCAATCGAATCTATAATTCGAAGCGTAATACTTTGCTCAATTTTTTTGGAAAGAACGCGGGTAAGTAATCGTAGCAAAAGAGGAGACAACAGATAAACAAGCAACCCAATAATAAGAACACGAAGAAAAGTAACCAGTACCAGGGAAGAGGGCATTATGTACATTCCTACCAATAGCAATGCTAAACCTAAAATTACCCAAGTGTTCTTTTTTGACATTTTCCTTTCGGTAGGTGAATCTGTTACAGGAACAGCAGCATCGGTAAAGAGCTTGAGCAATTCTTCTTGTCTGGATAATGCACGTTGTGGCCACCGCCCAAACCAATATCCGATTAGTAAGCCAGCTAGCAAGTACAATACCAAATAGGTAACGACAATAGCCTGCAAGCTAATTGGAAGAAAGGCGAATTGTAAATGCAATTCGTTGATCCAACTTGAAAAAGTGGCCCAAAAATCAGAACCAAAAAACAGATACAATACAAGAACTTTTTGGAAAGCGGTTTCCAATAAAGCCAACACCGAAAAAAGCAAAGCAGCAATACGAAAAGAAGGAATCAAACCAAAAAATAAATAGGCAGTAAATCCCTGAAACAGCATAGCCACATAGGCTGTTGGAGGGGCCTGCGGACTCAATAAAAGTTTTACTGCCATTACAGCAAGAGTAGCTTTGATAAGATCGTTCGCAAAAAAACGAGTAGGCCGAGAAAGATTTCCACTAGACACAGCGGCTATAGTAATTAAACAAGCTACAGCGGCTCCTGCAATTACAATACCACGTAAGGGTACTTGCAACGCATGTAATACTCCTCCTAAAAAAGACTCCACAAAAGCCCAAAAAACTACAAGTCCCCAACAGGCAGGGTTAATATAATGATGCTGGTGAGTAGCAGATTGAACTGACATTACTTTCCGATACAAAATTTACTAAATATATAATCCAGCTGATCTTCATTGGTAATTTCGCCCGTAATTTCTCCTAAGTAATGGATACATAGACGAATTTCTAAGGCAATCAAATCACTAGGCAGTTTGTTTTCCAAACCTGACTGTGTATCCTGTAAGGCCTGCAAAACTTGCTGTAGCGCATGATAATGTCGGGCGTTGGTAACAATGGTGCTCTCTGTATTAATTTTTTCTTGTAACACACTATCTAACATTCTTTCTTTGAGCAAAGTGAGATGTTGTTGCTTTTTGGCAGACAAATAAAGTACTGATCCTAGTTCGGCCCATTTTTGATTGGCTTGTTCCCTATCAACTGTATCCAATTTATTGGCGACCAGTAAAAAATGCCAACCTTGTTTTTCTGCTTCTTGTTTCCACTCACGTACAGTAGACACATCTTCATTCACATCAAATACATACAGAATGAGCTGGGCAGTCCGCATTTTTTCTAAGCTTCGCTCTATTCCAACCAATTCAAGTTGATCGTCAGTATGCGCTCGAATGCCTGCTGTATCAATCAGACGAAATAAAATACCATCAATATTTAATACTTCCTCAATTGTATCTCGAGTGGTTCCTGCGATTTCACTTACAATAGCTCGATTTTCATTCAATAAACTATTAAGCAACGTACTTTTCCCAGCATTTGGTTTTCCTACAATAGCCACACTCACTCCATTACGAATTACATTTCCTAATCGGAAAGAATCGATTAGGATAGTTGTAGATTTTTTTAGCTGTGCCAGTAATTGTTGTAATTGCGTTCGATCCACAAACTCCACATCCTCTTGTGAAAAATCAAGCTCCAGTTCCAATAATGCAGAAAACTGCAGCAGTTGTTCTCTTAACTGTTTTAACTCCAACGAAAATCCACCACGCACCCCATGTAAGGCAGCCTGTTGTGCAGCAGCTGTGCTGGAGGCAATCAAATCGGCAACTGACTCCGCTTGTGTAAGATCCAGTTTTCCATTTAGAAATGCACGTTGTGTAAACTCGCCTGGCTTGGCCAACCGCGCACCCTGTTGTATAAAAGCTGCTATTAGCTGCTGTTGAATAAAAGGAGAACCATGACAACTAATCTCTACCACATCTTCGCCTGTATAGGAACGAGGGGACTTAAAAAGCGTTACCACTACTTCGTCTAGCGGCTTTTCATTGACAGTAATCAACCCTACATGAACAGTATGTGAGGCTTGCTCTTCGAGATTTTTGGAGGGGAATACCGCATTAACAAATGATATCGCTTTTTTACCACTTACGCGTATCACGCCAATGGCACCCACGCCGGGGGGAGTCGCCAACGCCACAATCGTATCATCCCATCCAGTTACTTGATGCATGCGGCAAAATTAACGGAAAGGGACAGGGAGGGATAAAAAAAGTCCCCTCTTGTTGGGAGGGGACTTCAAATACATAGTTAGCTAAGCTTATTCTGACTCAACTCGGAATGTAATGGGTTGTTTGCGGTAGGCTTTTACCTGACGACCATTTTGAATGGCAGGGTTCCATTTAGGACCCTTTTTAATCACGCGCATCGCTTCTTCTTCCATACCATACCCGTGATTAGTCAAAGAACGAACGTCAGAAATATTACCTTCTTTGTCCACAACAAATTGAACTACTACTGTGTAAGTACCTTCTGGCGCTCCATTATCAGTAGCAACTTGTCCATTTGCATTACGCTCCAGATATTGACGCCATTTACTATCTCCACCAGGGAAGCTGGCTTCAATTTCAACTTTATCAAAGATCTTGTTGTCATCGATTTTTTCTTCTACAATCTGCTTACCGTTATCGATGTCGGTGGGAGCTGCAATACCATCATCTTTGATACCTTCCACGTTTACTACATCGATCTTAGCCTCTTTCAATTCTTCCTGTGGTGGAGGTGGTTTTTCAACCTCTTCATCTTTTTTGATAACAGGAGGGGTAAACTGTTTCATCTCCACTTTAGGCGGCTCCTGTTTTGGCGGAGGTGGCGGTGGAGGTGGCGGGGGTTCTTTTTCTTCTTGCTTCACATCTTGCAAAGTCATTTCATTGATCTTCACTTTTGTGTCATCCTTGCCTCCCAATGTGCGATTCAAGAATGAGATCAATAATATCAACCCGGCAATTGAAGCGGTGATAATCAGCGCACGCTTGATTCGCTGATTATAAGTTTTACGCAGATAATAGGCGCCGTATTCCTTATTTCTTCCCTCGAATACGATGTCAAGCAGATCTGCAGATAATATTTTGTTTGCTTCCATGCTCTCTTTTTTGATAGGTTCTATTTGATGCCGTTAGACTCTTCGGTCTTTTTGATCAATTCATATTCAACATCTGCAATTTTAACCATCGCGTAGGTACGAACCTGATTAATCGTCATTTCGTCCAGTATGTCTACCGTATTACGATAGGTTGCATCGTTGCTGGGTTTAATAATGACCACAAAATCCTTGTCAGCACAGTTGCTGATAGGCTTACCCTCTGCCTTAGCTTTAGCTTCACAGGCGGGGTCAGGACGCTGATAATAACGGTCCATCACTTCTTTCTTTTTGTTTACGATGATGTCCCTTATTCCTTTAAACGTTGTTTGCTTGAAATTATTACCTGTAGCATCTACCACAAGTTTACCCTCGTAATAATAGACCTGGTCAGCTTTTCCCAGCATTATCGTCAATACAGAAGACTCTTTAACCTCCGTTTGATCTTCCTGCTTTTTGATATCCTTGGGCATGTTGAGGTCCAGCGTCGTAGGCGAACTCATGGTTGCAGTGAATACGAAAAAGGTGATCAGTAGAAAGCCCAGGTCCACCATTGGGGTCATGTCAACGCGCGTAGAGAGTTTCTTCGCTTTCTTGACGCCCGGGCCTTTCTTACCACCCTGTTCCGAACTGGTATCTATACTTGCCATAATTCAGTGTAGTTAGATAATGATTATTATTTCTTGCTTTGCTCTGCTTTGTATAACTCAGTACCTGGAGGAACGTCATCTAATGAGGTTACCAGGTTGTACTTGAACTCTTCATTTTTCTTGAGAGCCTGTACCACCGCAAAGAAGGTTGGATATTTAGATAGTCCATCTCCTTTGATGAGGTAGTTGAGTTTTTCTCCAGCAAACGCTTTCTTGGCTTCTTGAATCCACCAAACAAGTTGATTATTCAGTGTATCCGTAACGGGGATTCCTGGCTGACTCAACTTGGCCTGGTCTTTAAAATCAGTAGCCAACAATTGTTTCAGATTACCAAATGGAACTCCAACCAAGAAGGTCTTTCTAAAGTTGGCCATTTCAGCATTGGTCAATCCCAGGTTTTGAGTGGTATTGATTCCTTGAATGATGGCATCAAATTTAGAAGGGTCCTTATCTGATAATACAGTAAAGTATACACGATTGGCAGAATCAATGGAAATCATCACGGCATTATTCTCCGGCAGATTTTGTGAAAGCACAGATCCTGGTGTTGTGATTTCAACAGGCTCTGGTGGTTTGAATTTGGTCGCCATGATGAAAAAGGAAAGAATCAGGAACGCGATATCCACAAAGGGAGTCATATCGGTATCCGTGCTCTTTCTGGCTATCTTGGCACTTGGCATGATAAATGAATTTTTACTTGATAAATCAATTACTCAATAAGTTAGGCTTCTTTTTATTTGTATTGAGAAGCAAAGCTTTGTGTCAGAGTAAAACCTGATTCATCTATACCATGTGTGATTGAGTCGATCTTTGTAGTAAAGGCATTATACAATATCAACGCGATAGCAGAGGTACCAATACCTAATGCTGTGTTATATAGGGCCTCAGAGATACCCACCGCAAGGTCGGCAGCTGCTCCACCACCCCCTTCTTCTCCTAGGGCAGCAAATGAACGAATCATTCCCATTACCGTTCCTAACAAGGCGATCAATGTACCTACAGAAGTAATAGTAGATAAGAACACCAAGTTCTTTTGTAGCATGGGGAGCTCTAATGCAGTAGCTTCTTCTACTTCTTTTTGAATAGCCGCTACTTTTTGCTCTGTAGAAAGACCACCTTCGTTGATCATTTCTTTGTAACGACGCAAACCTGCTTTCATTACATTACTTACAGAACCACTTTGCTTGTCGCATTCTGCTAAGGCAGCATCTACGTTTTTGTTAGCTAATTGGAATTGAATCTTGCGGATAAAATCAGCAATAGATCCATTCCCTAATGCACGACGGATAGTTAGGTAACGCTCAATAGAGAATACCACCACCATCAAAAACATTCCAATCAGCAGAGGAACGATAATACCTCCCTCGTAGATACGGTGGAATGCATCTTTAGGTCCTTTGTGAGAAGGCCAGAATCCGCCATTCAAATCTGGTTCATTGAATCCATCAGCATTTCCCATCATGTAACGCCAGATCGCATAACCAGCGATGATACACACTACGGGTGCAAGCCAGGAGATTAAATTTTTGTCCTGTTTTGCCTGTACAGAAGTTGCTTTGGTTGCAGTTGGTTTAGTCTCTGCCATGATCGTTGTTTTTTTAGTGTTGAATTGTTGGTTTTTAAATGGTTGATTTAAACCCCTTCCCTATGGAAGGAGGGTCAAGTTAAGGATTTTTTGAAAAGTCCAATAAATTGAATAAGAAATTGATAATAAGTTGATCCAGAGAATGAAAAATCAATAAAAAAGAGGAAAAAATGTGGGAAAACAGCCCTTATTCATATCGAAGGGCCTCTATTGGATTCAGCTTACCCGCTTTACGTGCCGGATAGTACCCTGCACTCAGCCCCACACCTGTACAGATGATTATACCATAGAACACCCAGTTCCAAGGAACCACAAAACCAGTGTTTAAGACCATCGAGAACAAATTTCCTACAGCAATCCCAAGTATGATTCCAAAAATGGCTCCCAGCATGCTGATAATAATAGCTTCCAATAAAAACTGACGGGACACTGCACTTCTTTTTCCGCCTATTGCTTTGATCAATCCCACTTCACGCGTCCGCTCAGATACAGACACCAACATGATATTCATTAAGCCAATCGCTGCTCCAATCAAGGTAATAAGTCCAATCACAGTTGC
>DDPN01000117.1:15933-21096 GCA_002342205.1 Chitinophagaceae bacterium UBA2467
GCACGAAATAGCCCTTCCGCTTCACCCATGGCCACTGGCACTTTGTTAATGTCTGCTGCCTGAACAGCGATATTGAATGAACCTCCAGAATTAAAATTGCGATCCACATTCGTATAAGTGGTCAATACTATATTATCTCTGCTAAAACCAAAGGATGAACCTCTGCTTTCCAAAACACCCAATACCCGATAAGGTATAGAATTGATTCGAATAATTTTATTGACAGCTAGTTGCGCCCCTTGTACAAATAACTTGTTGGCAACATCATGTCCCAACAAACAAACATTACGAGCAGATCGGACATCTGTTTGATTAAAATTGCGACCAACTTCTATAGCAAACCCATTCAGCTGTAAATAATTTTCATCACCACCCATCAAGGCAATATTGGGGCTTGTTTTACGTGTCTCATAGGAGATAATAGAATTTCGTCCTGCACCAATACCAACAGAAACTTGTGCCGGAAAATCAAAACTGTCTACGAATTGTTGTGCCTGCTCCAGTGTAATGATCTTGTCTAGGTTTGAAGTTCTCTCCTTTTTTTTACCTTTTTGAGAAAGCTTCATCTCTGCATTTTGATTCCCCCCATGACCAAATCGAATGTTTCGGGCTTTGTAGCGGATCGTAAATCCATTGGCTCCCATGGTTGAAAAGCTTTCCGTTAGCTTTTGATTCATGGCTTGGATAGCAGTGATAATTCCAATTAATGCCATGATACCAAAGGCAATGATAGAAACAGTAAGCCCTGTTCTAAGTTTATTGCCTTTCACAGTGCGATAAGCCAACGAAAAAATATCAACGAAGTTCATCATGACAACATGAAGGTACCATCATCAAGGCGGTAGACAAAGAAAAGCTTGATGAGCGGTTGAAAGGCGTTATCAAAAATAAAGCCAGCTAAAAATTACTTCGGGATAAACACCCAAACATATAGTTAGGGCTGCAATTAGTAAAAGAAGCAATGAAAAAGAGCGCGGAAAAGCAACCGGGGTTGACTCACCAGGCTCTTTGAAATAAATGGACTGAATTACTTTGAAATAGTAATAAACAGAAACCACTGCCATCAAAACAGCAATAATACCCAACCAAGTTGCAAAGGACAATGCCGCTTTGATCATGAAGAGCTTTGCCAAAAATCCACCTGTCAAGGGTATACCTGCAAGAGATAAGAAGAAAATTGTCAATGCAGCCGCAGTAATAGGATCTTTCTTCCCTAACCCATTGAAACCTTCAAACGTATAATCACTCATGCGAGATAAGACAGCAAAAATTCCAATAGTAGCTAGCGAGTAACTAATTGCGTAAAGGAGAAAGCCCTCTTTTGCCGCACCATTGATTGCATAAACAGCCAAAAGCATAAAGCCTGCCTGGGCAATACTTGAGTAAGCCAACATCCTTTTGACACTTTGCTGAAAAACAGCAGTAAAGTTCCCAACAAACAAGGTAAGCACAACCAACACGGCCACCCATAATTGCCACTTCACAAACTGCATACTGAATGTGTCTTCAAACAAACGAATAAAAGCACCGAATAATGCAACCTTTACTACTGTTGCCATAAATGAAGTGAAAACAGTTGGTGCCCCATCATACACATCAGGCGTCCAAAAATGAAAAGGAACAACGGAAACTTTGAATGACATTGAAAACAGCAAGAGTAAAATAGACGCTAACTGTAAACTAGACGTTAGTACTGTTGAATCTACAGAAACCACTGCAGCGAAATTACCTCTGGCACCATAAAACAAAGCCATGCCCAATAACATAAGCCCTGTAGAGAACGAACCCAGTAAAAAATATTTCAGCGCAGCCTCATTACTCTTTAAATTCTTTTTATCGCTAGCGGTTAGAATGTACAATGGAATAGAAATGATTTCAACCCCCAAGAAAAGAATCAAAAGAGAGGAATAAGAAGTAACCATAATCATTCCAGCGCATATAAAAAATAGTAACACCAGATAATCTGTAAAACCTGAACCTAGTTTCTCTATAGAGCGACCACTTAAGAGTAAATAACAAAAAACCGCAAAGAGAATCAGTCCATTGAGAACAAGCGCATATCGATCAAAATGAAAAAGCCCTTCCGCATTCAAATTGAATAATTGTACCCCTTTGAGCTCTGCAACATTTAGTAAAAACAGAACAGCCGAACCCACTAAAGCGATATAGTAATTAATGGATCTATTTTTCACGAACACGCTGCCAAATAAAAGCAGCACACCAAGCAAAGCAGAAACAAGAAGTGCGTTCATATGAATAACTTAGGATTTTCGAAATAATGAACTAATATCAGTTTGACTCATCAGCTCCTTTACAAAATCAGCAGATAAATCAAGCAACGGCTGAGGATACACGCCAAATACTAAAATAAAAACAACAATACTGGAAAGCGCAATCCACTCGCCAGCGCTTAGTTGAATTGGTTGTACAGCGGACTGAGAGTATTCGCCATAAAATACTGAGCGAATCATTTGTAATGTGTAGACCGCAGAAAGTATGATACCCAATCCACCCACGGATGCTAAAACCCAATAGTAATTAGAGGGAGTAGAAAGCAATCCATTAAAGAGTAAAAACTCACCCACAAATGCATTCGTGAGGGGAAGCGCAATATTGGCAAGTGCAATAATGACAAAGAAAATAGTTAATACAGGTGAATGTTGAGCCAGTCCACCCAGTGAGCGCATGTCACGCGTACCCGTTTTTCTTTCAATAATGTCTACCAGCATCCACATGCCAAGAATATTGATCCCATGCGTAAATGACTGCAATAGTAATCCCTGATACGCGGAAATATTTAGGGCAAAGGCCGCTGCAGATAATAAACCGATATGTGCAATAGAAGAATACGCAATCAATCTCTTTAGATCAGTTTGGCGCATTGCTAATAATGAACCGTAAACAATTCCGGCTACAGCCAGTGACATTACAACATCTCCCCACATGTAAGAGGCAATAGGAAGCAACGGCAAAAGCCATCTCAACAACCCCAAAATTCCCATTTTGACCATCACAGCACTTAAGATAGCTGTGACAGGAGTTGGCGACTCCTCATAGGTATCTGGCTGCCAGGTGTGAAAAGGAAATACTGGTAACTTGATTGCAAAAGACAGAAAGAAAAGCCAGAATAACCAAGACTGTTGATCTGCAGACAAGCGCAGTTTTCTAAAACTATCAATAGAGAAAGAGTGATCCGCAGTTAATGATTGCAAATACAAAATACCTACCAGCATTAATACCGATCCAAAAAAAGTATAGATGAAAAATTTAAATGTAACCGCAATACGGCGAGCACCTCCCCATTGAGATGCTAAGAAATACATTGGAATCAACGCAAGCTCCCAAAAGAAGTAAAAGAGCAATGAATCAGTTGCTAAAAAAACACCATTCATTCCTGCTTGTGCTAATAATAACCAGCCATAGAATGCATGGGGCCTTGAAACTTCTTTTTGCTGCATGTAAACAAAAAGAAAGAAGTAGGCGATCACATTTAATAAACACAAAATCTTTCCCAGCCCATCCATTTTTAAACTAAATGAACTGCCCACCGAAGACAACCAAGGGATCGAAAACTGAAGCATTTCAGGTGTAGTCCACCAAACCAGGCTTGCCAACATTACCAGCAACGAAGCAACAGCTACTTTTAAAGCAGCCAAAGAAGTGAAGCGAGCGTTTCCCTGATAGATAAAGAGAAAACCTGCTCCGATAATAGGGATTAATAACAGTAATAATGCAGCCATAATTTATGCGTCTTGCACTTTTTTATTTTCTAATAAAAAACTGAACAAATAAAACAACCACCATCGCTACCACCATCAATAAAACATAATTCCCAATCTGTCCGCTCTGTAAAAACCGTAATTGTCTTCCGGTGTATTGTACAGATCTTCCTACTCCATTTACCAAACCATCAATCAGACGAGGCTCTACCCACTCACGCAAAAATGCAGAAAGACGAGCCAGTGGTTTTACAATGATGTTATCATATAATTCATCTATATACCATTTATTTTCAAATACCCGTAAAATTCCGGTGGACTGCTGCTCTGTTCGTTTGCTATAAATAAGCCAAGCAGCAATGATCACCACAACTACAAGAAGAGTCGTTGAGCCCATTAACATTAATTCTGTTTCATGTGAGATAGCATGAGAAAGCGTAGGTAGTATCGGTGACAAAAATTGACCAAGAGAGTCTGCCCCTTCTGTTAAAACAGCCGGAATACCTATCCAACCACCGGCAATGGAGAGAAGGGACAGTAACACCAACGGCAATAACATAACCCAGGGACTTTCATGCAAATGGTGCAACTGCTCTTCTGTTCCGCGGAATGATCCATAGAAAGTAATAATCAACAAGCGGAACATATAAAATGCTGTCAACAATGCAGTGAAGACTGCGATACCATATTGAATGGGATTATGAACAAACACACTTAACAAAATCGCATCTTTAGAAAAGAAACCACTGAGTGGTGGAATTCCGGCAATCGCCAAACAGCCTATCAAAAATGTAGCATGTGTTACTTTTAATTTTCCAGCAAGCCCACCCATTTTTCGAATATCTTGTTCACCACCCATTGCATGAATTACGCTACCACTTCCTAAGAAGAGTAATGCTTTAAAAAAGGCATGCGTCATTACATGAAACACAGCAGCGAGATATGCACCAGATCCTAAGGCCAAAAACATAAAGCCCAACTGGCTAACCGTAGAATAGGCAAGAACTTTTTTAATGTCATATTGCCGTAATGCAATGGTAGCAGCTAGTAAAGCCGTAGCCAATCCAACCCAGCTAATGATTGAAAGTGTCAAAGGAGCAAGTGAATACAAAACATTGCTACGTGCAATCATATAAATACCTGCCGTTACCATGGTAGCAGCATGGATCAATGCAGATACAGGAGTAGGACCCGCCATCGCATCTGGCAACCAAGTATACAAAGGCAACTGTGCGCTTTTACCGGTAGCACCTACAAATAGCAATAAACTAACAATTGTAATATCTGTAGTGGTAAATTTTGGCGTACCGTGGTTAGAGGTAATAAAGGAAAATACCTCTCCATAATTGGCAGACCCCGTTTTGATAATAAGCCAGAAGACTGCTAATAGAAAAGCTAGATCACCAATACGATTCATGATGAATGCTTTATTAGCTGCTTTTGT
>DDPN01000117.1:21163-21604 GCA_002342205.1 Chitinophagaceae bacterium UBA2467
AAATAACGCGCAAAGGATGCATCCGATTCCTCATGCATGTAAGAAGTAGAATACACATGAATTAAAAAACCAACCCCCGTTATAATGAGAAGAAATAAAGAGGTCAAGGCGTCAATTTGAAAAGAGAATGGAATTTGTAACCCTTGAATTCGAATAAAATCAAAATAGCTAATGACTGCACTAGAACCTTCCCTTACTTCGCTAAAAACCTGAAGGCTTAGCAAGAAAGAGAAAAGGACCATACCAGAGGCTACAATTCCAGAAACACGCTTGGAAAGAAAATTGCGTCCCAACCCATTGATCAAAAAACCTATCAAGGGCAAAAGAGGAATTAAAAAGGCGAGTTTAAATGAAGCTTGCATAAGCAGTCAGTGATCAGTGTTTCAATCGGTTTAAAAAATTGATATCGACAGAGTGAATATTACGGTAAAGCATTACTAT
>DDPN01000165.1 GCA_002342205.1 Chitinophagaceae bacterium UBA2467
CAAGAAGGAATCAAAAAAATTGTAACGGAAACGGGTGCAGGACAATGGGGCACAGCACTCAGTTTTGCGTGTGCACAATTTGGATTAGAATGTGAGGTGTTTATGGTGCGTGGCAGCTATGATCAAAAGCCTTATCGCAAGGTAATCATGGAAACCTTTGGTGCTACCGTACATCCCTCTCCCAGCACACTGACACAAGTTGGAAAACAACAATTGGAAAAAGATCCTCTTTCACTGGGATCATTGGGTATTGCAATTAGCGAAGCGGTTGAAGTTGCGGTACAGGATGAACACACCCACTATGCACTAGGAAGTGTTTTAAATCACGTCTTGTTACACCAAACGGTAATTGGTCAGGAAGCAATTCGTCAATTTGAATTAGCCGATGATTATCCAGATGTAGTTATTGCTCCATTAGGCGGGGGCTCAAACTTTGCCGGAATTGCATTTCCATTTATTGGCGAAGGTTTAAGAGGTGGTAAAAAAGTGCGTGCAATTGCTGTAGAACCGGCGTCTTGTCCAAAATTGACAAGAGGTGTTTTTGGTTATGACTTTGGCGATACGGCTGGCTTCACTCCACTTATTCCAATGTATAGTTTAGGACATGATTTTATGCCGCCCGGATTACATGCAGGAGGTCTTCGTTATCATGGAGCAAGTGCTTTGTGTAGTCATTTACTAAATGAAAAGAATATGGAAGCGGTTGCACTACAGCAGTTAGAGTGTTTTGAAGCTGGATTACTTTTTGCAAAAACAGAAGGTATTCTTCCTGCTCCTGAAGCTACCCATGCGATTGCACAAGTGATTAGAGAGGCCGCACAAGCAAATGAAGCAGGTGATAATCGTACGATATTATTTAATCTCTGCGGACACGGTCACTTTGATTTAAGTGCCTATGAAGATTTTGTTCAGGGTAAACTAAAAGATCACGTGTTAGATGAGAGCGCCCTGAAAAAATCAATTGCGTCCGTCGCAGTAATATAATGGAGTGGTGATTTGATTAACGAGTCAACCGATATAATAAAATCGCTGTTCGCTGAATTAGTTTAGGATACTCGTTAAGATTAATAGTTTCTCCAGGTGCATGTGCCCCTCTTCCACTAGCACCTAACCCATCCAGGCAATCCAAGTATTGTGCCACATACGATATATCGCCGGCACCTCTGCTACCAGGATTGCCTGGATTTACTTTACCAAATCCAAGGTCTTCACTGGCTTTACTTAATTCAGCAGCTAATTTTTCATTGCCAGTTGTTGGGGGCATAGAAGGAATACCATCACTAAAACTGATGCTTGCTTTGGTGCCGGGCAATGATTGATTCACAATTTCACGCATCACATTGCGTGCATTTGTTTTTTGTTCCTCACTAATAAAACGCAGATCCCCTATTGCAACCGTACGAGGTGAAATGATATTTGTTTTTCCTGATACTTCACCACGCTGGGCTTCTGTGTCATAATTCAACTCCGAGCCTCCCATGATCAAACCAGGATTAAAGGTGAGATACTGTTCCTGGCTGAGTCGTTCTCTAAAGCTATTAATTATGCGTGCAGCCTCATATATAGATCCATATCCGGCATTGCCAAAAACACCCGAAGAGTGTCCTTGTTTTCCTTCTACTTCTAACTTCCATCCACTTGCACCTCTTCGAGCGGTAGCAGCAATATTCATCCCTGATGCCGTTTCAAAGGCCAGTGCAATATCATGTTGTTTTGCACGATTAATAAAATCACCACGCGATACACTACGCGGATCTCCTGCATTTTCCTCATCACCCGTCATGTAAACGGTGATAGAGGTGTTATCTAATAATCCATGTTGATGCATCGCCTTTAATGCTGCAATAATCAACACATCACCTCCCTTCATATCATTAACCCCTTGGCCTGTTGCAGTGCTATCATTTAACCAAGTAAATGGATTAGCCGGCATATCAGGTTCAAACACCGTATCCAAGTGTCCAATCAAGAATAGTTTTTTTCCTTTTGTTCCTTTACGATAGGCTACTAAGTGACCTGCGCGTTGTAGTGAATCTGGAAGACTTACCCACTCCACTGTAAAACCAAGAGCTCTCAACTCTTTGGCATAAAGCTCGCCCACTGCTTTTACACCGGTGCTATTAAATGTTCCACTATTAATATCAACCGATTCTTTCAAAAGTTGAACCGTCAGTTTATATTGTTCGTTGACAGTTTGAACAATCTTTTTTTCAACCGGCGAAAGTTGTGCATACACAACAACCCCAATAAATAAAAGAAGAGAGGTGAAATAGATACGCATGGTTTATTTATTTATTCCTTCTAATGAAAACAAAAACGCATATTGAAGAGCTACATCTTTCAAATAATCAAATCGACCCGATGCACCTCCGTGACCGGCCTCCATATTTGTTTTGAATAGTAATACGTTTTTATCAGTTTTTAATTTTCTGAGTCGCGCCACCCATTTTGCGGGCTCAAAATATTGAACCTGGCTATCGTGAAGACCTGTTGTAACCAAAAGATTAGGATATGCTTTTGCCGTAACATTATCATAGGGAGAGTAGCTTTTCATATAGAAATATGAATCCTTATTTGCAGGATTACCCCACTCGTCATACTCATTTGTAGTTAGCGGTATAGTAGGGTCAGACATCGTAGTAATAACATCTACAAACGGAACCTGTGCAATTACACCATTCCATAATTGTGGCTCAATATTTACAACTGCACCCATTAATAATCCTCCGGCGCTTCCACCCATTGCGTATAAATGTCCCTGACTGGTAAATTTTTCGTTGATCAAATAATGACCACAGTCAATGAAATCATGGAATGTATTTTTCTTTTTTAACAACTTTCCATCTTCATACCAGGTCCTCCCCATTTCTTGTCCGCCACGAATGTGTGCAATGGCATATACAAACCCGCGATCGAGCAAGCTCAGTCTACTGGTTGAAAAATTTGCATCCATACTTGCACCATAAGAACCATAGCCATATAAAAGCAATGGAGCGGTGCCATCTAATGGAGTTCCTTTGCGATACACAATGGAAATTGGCACACGAGCGCCATCACGAGCAGTTGCAAATCTTCGCTCGGTTACATAGTTCTCTCTTTTAAAACCACCCAGAACAGGTTGTTCTTTTACAAGCAATCGCTTTTTGTTTTTCCAATCGTAATCAAACGTAGAGGTAGGTGTTGTCATAGAAGAATAACGATACCTAAAAAGATTGCTGGTAAATTCAGGATTGCGTCCTACATAAGCATCATAGGTGGGCTCACCAAAATCCAAATAGTGCTCTTGACCATTATTCATATCGCGTATGCGCATTTGAATCAATCCTTCTTTTCGTTCGGTAATAACCCAAAAATCGCTGAAGGGATCTACGCCCTCTAATAATACATCGCTTCGATTCGGGATTACCTCCTTCCATGTAGTAGTTGTTGTTTGCGTAAGAGGACAACTCATCAATCGGAAATTCTTTGCTTCCCAGTTTGTGACAACTAAAAATTGATCGCCCCAATGATCCACACTATACAACACCTCTTTTAATCGAGGTTGAAAAACAGAAAACGTTCCTGTTGGATTATCAGAAGAAAGAAATCTCACCTCTGAAGAAAGGGTCGCTGCAGAGGTAATCAAAATGTATTTCCCGGATCTTGTTTTACTTACTCCTATATAATTAGACGGATCTTTTTCTTCGTAAACCGTTACATCCGATGTACCAGGCGTATTCAGTTGATGTCTTTTTATTTTTTCAGAAAGCAGTGTAACCGGATTGTTCGAGGCATAAAAAACATGTTTGCTATCAGCAGACCATACCGCGGCACCACTCGTACCAGTAATAGTCTCTGACAAATTCTGCCCGGTTTTCAAATTTTTAAAATAGAGCGTGTATTGTCTTCTGGATAGTTCATCCACACCGTAGGCCAACCACTCATTATCTGGGCTCACGGCTAGTCCGGAAACAGAATAGTAGCCCTTGCCCTCAGCCATTTTGTCTACATCTAACAACAACTCTTCTTTTGCACCAGTCGTTAGTGCTTTTCTATAATATTTGTAATACTGTTTTCCCTCTTCTGTTTTTGTATAATAAGAATACCTGTTTTCTATTACAGGTTCAGACTCGTCTTTCTCTTGAATTCTTCCTCGCATTTCTTTAAACAAATTTTCCTGGAATGTGCGAGTTCCTGCCATCATGGTGTCGAGGTAGGCATTCTCTTGTTTTAAATAGGCAACAACAGCCGAACTATCTGGTCCTTTTTTAAAATAATCATTCATCCAATAGTATTCATCTATAATTGTATCGCCGTGTTGAACAAACGTGCGAGGCTTTTCAATAGCAACGGGCGCGTTTACTGCTGTGGGCCACGCGTAAGGCGTTTTTTCCATGGACTTGTTTTGACAAGAAATTAAAATCGTGGTAATTGAAAGAATGAATAGTGTTGTTTTTTTCATATGCATTTTTTAATCAGGATCGGATTCCTTAGGGAAAATAAAAGCAGATCGCTTAGGTCCTGGAAAAGGCCGATCCCCTTTTAACCCGTGCCAAAGTACACGATTAAATTCGATATCGTTGTTACTGTCTTCTTTTGCAAAATCAAATTTCTCTGATCGTCTTTGCCATTCGTTTATGGCTACATTTTTTTCATTTAAATCCACGGAGGGAACAAGTGGTTTAAACACAAGTGGTCGCGCAATGGTGTCAAAACAACGCCACATGGGTGTTGCTGCTGCATCATATTGTGTCATAGGGGGTAATCCTAAAATCAACTCCATGGTACGCAACATAGAAGTTGTTGTATAAAGCGTGTGATCCACATATCCTCTTTTTACAAAGCCGCCCATTAAATACGCTGTACTGCGATGCGCATCTACGTGATCTGCTCCATTTTGTGCATCGTCTTCTACAACAAACACTGCTGTTTCATTCCAAATTGGCGAGGACGCTAATTTTTCAATCAACATTCCTACTGCTAAATCATTGTCTGCAACATGTGCGTAGGGGCTTAAACTACCCAGCTTCATTCCCTCGGTGTGATCATTACCCAAACGAACAGTGTTGAATTGAGGAACCTTGTTAATGCGCAGCAATGAGTCAAAGTCGCGGGACCATAAACGAACCCGCGTAGTATCACGAATAGATAAATTATAATCGGGATAATA
>DDPN01000068.1:0-470 GCA_002342205.1 Chitinophagaceae bacterium UBA2467
ATTATACCTACTTACCATGGCATAGGGAAGTGAAGAGGGGGTGATTGAATTTTCAATTTTCTCCATCACTTTTTTCGCCTCTTCTTTTCGTCCTGCATCAGCTAAATTTCCTGCTGCTTCAGCATACACAGATCGAATGTTGAGTAAGTGTCTTCGATTTTCTTCATCAAAATAGATTCCTTTTTTCTCTGCACCACCAAATCTGAATTTCTCCATTAGATTTTTGTACATCACATCGAGATTGTTGTCTCGAAGCGTTGTTCCACCTAATCCATTCGAGCGCATGGATTGATCTGCAATCCAGTTCATTTGAGAAAAACGAGGGAGTACAGGAACTAAGCGATAGGAGAGACCTTCTTTGCGTAAATAAGGACCAAAGCCTAACTCACCCATAGGAGAAGTGAAATAGATCGGACGTTTCCATTGATTAGCTGCAATAATGTTCAAAATGATCAAATCATTTTTGAGCA
>DDPN01000068.1:492-5408 GCA_002342205.1 Chitinophagaceae bacterium UBA2467
AACTGCAGTACCATTTTGTAAAACAATAGAGCGGTCAACAGGAACAGTTACACGACTAACGGGCATTATGTTCAACGGCTCTCCCCTGGAATTATCCATTCTTGCAGGATCGTCGCTGCCTACATAACTGTTCATGACGTCATAGAGATCATAATAAGCTTCTTGATCAATTCCGCTAACTGGATTGTAGAGGACATAGTTTCTTTTATTGCCTTCTATTTTATCTGCAGGCCAAATCATGTTTAACGAATCCGCATCATTGATTTTATAGCGCAGTTGATTGATATACCAGTCAATTCCCAATAAGCTGTTATTGACAACACGTACATCAGTGCGTATGCCTTCTACTTCTTGCGCATACCATAAAGGATAGGTGTCATTATCCCCAAAGGAAAATAAGATGGCGTTGGGTGCACAACTCTCCAGATAATCTCTTGCCATGTCAGGAGCAGTAGTTTTATTGCTTCGATCATGATCATCCCAAGTTTGATAGCCCATCCAAATGGGAACTAATAGACAAATCCAAAGTGCCAGTCCAGCAACGATTGATTCGTTTTTGCCCTGACCACTTATTTTTTGTATCAAGAATGGAATAGCAATTGTTAACCCTATTCCCATAGCACCAGCAGCAAGTGAGGTAATCATAGCACCATCTCCGTTACCAGGGAAACAACTCATAAAAGTGACCAAAAATGCCAAGGAGCCTGTATAGATCAATAAGTCTTTAAAACTTGCCTTTTCTAATTTTTCTTTTGCCAGTTGCGCAAATGTGATAACGGCAAGTCCAATCCAAATGGCAAATGCATAAAAGGATCCAACATAAGCGTAGTCACGTTCACGTGGCTGGTTGCCGGGTTGATTAAGGTAGAGCACTACCGCAATTCCTGTAAAGAAGAAAAGTAGAAAACTGACAATCCAATCTTTTCTGTTTTTTAAATATTGGTATACGCAGCCAATAATACCTAGTAAGAAGGGGAGTAAAAAGAAGCGATTATGTGCTGCATTGTTTTTAATGCTATCAGGTAAACGGGATTGGTCTCCTAATCTGCTATCATCAATAAATCCAATGCCGCTAATCCAATTTCCATCGCGTTTATTGCCCAGTCCTTGAATATCATTTTGTTTACCAGCGAAATTCCACATGAAATATCGCCAATACATAAGACTCATTTGATAACTGAAAAACCAATTGATATTATCCTTGTAGGTAGGGGCCTGATAATTTCCAGTCTGCGGGTCTTGTTCAAGACCTAACCATTCGGCATAGAATTGCGCGTGGTATTGGTCATCACTGGAGTCCCATACACGGGGGAATAATTGTTTAACATCGCTAGTGTAATTATAATCTTTTGTGCGACCGATTGGAATATAGCTGTCCTTTCCTTTTAAATACTTCATTTCGCTTTCAACAAACGGCTGGTCTTGAACTAGGTCTTTAGAAGGATCAGCAGCAAAATGCGGTCCATATATCAATGGAGCACTTCCGTATTGTTCACGGCTCAAATAATAAACCAAACTAATGGGATTGTCTACATTGTTCATGTCAATGCCCGGATTAGCTGTAGAGCGAATCAGCGCAGTGAAATACATAAAGTAGCCCAATAACATAAACGAGTAACACCAAAGTGAAAGCTTTAAAACTCGAAGTGAGGATGGTTTTAAGAAATAACCCACTACTACGGCAGCTGCAATTACAAGTACAAGTGGAAGAAATTTAATACCATCTCCAGGTACAATTACAAAAGGTAATGCCAGTAAAATAAGAAAAGCAACAAACCAGCTGATAATTTTTGTAGATGAGAATTTAGAAACAGAAAAACTGAGACCCACAATAACTAAAACTGTGAGCGCAACAAAGTAAAATGCAAATCCAGAGAAGAATGGAAGTTTCAGGTTATTGACAAAAAAGATATCTACTAAACCTGCTGCTTTCATGGAGTACTGGATAACGCCAACCTGTACTAGTCCAGTTATTGCACATCCAATTAGGAATGCATAGATCGCACCCTTGGTGGTAACAGCATATCTGCGATAGTAATAGATCATTACGATTGCAGGGATGGTTAACAAGTTTAGAAGGTGAACGCCAATTGAAAGTCCCATCATGAAAAAGAAGAATACAATCCAGCGGTCAGCCCTTAATCTGTCTGCGGAATTATTGCCGGCATTTTCATCTGCTTGTTCCCATTTCAACATCGCCCAAAAAACAAGCGCTGTAAAAAAAGATGAAAGGGCATATACTTCACCTTCCACCGCACTGAACCAAAAAGAATCAGAAAAGGTATAGGCTAACGCACCCACAATTCCTGCACCCATAATGGTTGTGATTTGTGGTTGTGTTAACTGATCTTCTTTAACAGCATAAAGTTTTCTTCCAAAATGAGTGATGCTCCAAAACAAAAACAGAATGGTAGCAGCACTAGCCAGTGCACTCATGAAATTGACTGCGCTTCCGGCAGTCAGCGGTCCGTCTCCAAAAAGGATGATAAAGAATCGACCTAGCAAAACAAACAAGGGAGCACCTGGAGGGTGAGGGAGTTGGAGACCCTTGGCGCTTGCGATAAACTCGCCAGTATCCCATAAACTACCACGGGCTTCTCTGGTCAATACATAGGTTGCCAGTGCAATCAAAAAAATCACCCAGCCGGTCCAATTGTTTTGTTTTCTAAAATTCATCTTCGCATAATTTGAGGTCTGACAAAAATAGGATTTAGCGGGGCAAAATGTCCTCTAATCCATGATTTAACGTAGCTTTTTACTGAAAGTAAACACGTACAGTTTGGTAGGCCAGTTGGCCCTGGCGAATTTTCTCAGAATATCCTTTGAGTCCAAATAATCCGGCAGCATTTCCCTTGTTTATGGCTATCTCTAAATAGCCGGCACTATTAAAAAGTGCAAGTTTTTCTCCCTCTGCAACATCTGCATAACTCTCGCTCAATTGATCAATTGTTTCATCTCCCCTAAAAACAATTTTGAATCCTCTCCCTTTTCTGTTTTCTTCAAATTGCTCCCGATTTATATTGACAATTACATTCTCAAAGCTGTCAATAAAAATAATCTGGCCCTCGATGAATTGTTGTTCGATGATTGGCTGCAAATGTTTTTTCTCTACAAAATTGATCTCCTCTGCTCCAACTTCTTTGATTGAAGTGCCTTGGTCTAGTTTGTTGATTACAATTCCCATCGACTCTGTAATCTGTAGAGTTGTTTTTGTTATGGTGGGATCCATCGATATACCCACGACCATTTCGGGAGTACCTTCCAAAACCATACTCAGCAAACCGTTGTTTGCACAGAGGAAATATTGATTTTGATGAAAGGCTAATACAAGATGATTGGACGGGTTGGCAAAAAGATCTACGAGTATTACATGAAACGTGTGGGAGGGGAAGTGTCGAATTGCACTTCTGCACACGTAAGAAGCTTGTGGGTAATTGAATGGAGGGATCGCGTGAGAGATATCGATGATCTGCGCATTCGGAACCAGCCGTAATAGCTGTGCTTTTATGGCACCCACTAAATAGTCAGGGCTTCCTATGTCAGAAGTAAGCGTGATGAGCGCCATAAATTATTTGATCAATTTACCCTCTTTAAAGAAAAAGCGATATACTAGTTTATCTGCCCACGCAGGGAAGAATCTATTCATAAAAACTGTTCTCTTGCCTGTAAAAGTTAACACAAGTGTTCTTTTCTTTTTTGCGATAGCATCAAGAATATGTTTTGCGCATTCATCGGCAGGCATCATTTTGCCTTCATCCATTGATGTTTCACCATGTGCTTCTGCATTTTTGTCTAATGCCGCGTGTCTGATATTTGAGGTGGTAAACCCTGGGCATACCCACATGACATGTACACCATCATCTACTAATTCAGTTCGAATAGATTCCAGAAAGCCTTGCAAAGCGAATTTACTGGCAGAATAGCCGCTTCTTCCTGGCAAACCTCTATAGCCAGCAATGGAAGAAACGCCTACAATGGTTCCTTTTCTTTCAATCAATGAAGCAAGGGCATAACGAGTACAAAATACCACACCCATGAGGTTAATGTCCATTACTTTTTTGATCACCTCGGTTGTTGCATCTTTTAATAGGGCACGCATAGAAATGCCTGCATTATTGATCAAAATGTCAATTCCACCAAATACACTGATTGTGCTTTCAATAAATTGCCTGCAGTCATTTTCGGAGCTTACATCTGCAACCATCGTATGCAGACAACTGCTAGAAAATTCTTTTTGTAATTGATACAGTTTATCATGATTTCTGCCACAAGTAGACACCAGTGCTCCTTGTGAAAGAAGAATCTCCACTAGCGCGCGGCCAATGCCATCTGTTCCGCCAGTAACGACCACAACTTTTTTCCTAAAAAAATCAGGTGTATGCATACCTGTACAAACCTACTTTAAAATTGAAGAAAAAGAGTTGATAATTCTCTGTAAAAAGTTTTGGTGTAAAGGGTTGGGAGACTTATTTTTGCACTCCCAAAATTGGTTGATCTCGTAGCTCAGTTGGTAGAGCACAACACTTTTAATGTTGGGGCCCTGGGTTCGAGTCCCAGCGGGATCACCAAAAAAGCCGTCGAAAGACGGCTTTTTTATTAGGGTTGAATTGCTTTTTGAAGTGTGCCCATCACGTCTTTTCGGATCATCTTTTCGGCCAATTTGAGCATATTTACAAAGGCCTTTTCTCCTGAGATTCCGTGGCCAATAATCACAGGTTTTGCTACACCTAATATGGGCGTTCCTCCGTAATCTTCAAAATTGAAACGGTCAAAATAGGCGTTGTTGATTTTTTCGGAACGGGCAATATCATAGATAGATTCTGCCATTTTTAAAATGATGTTCCCTGTAAAACCATCGCAGACCATCACGTCGGCTTTTTCGCCAAGTATATCTCGTCCTTCAATGTTACCAATAA
>DDPN01000101.1 GCA_002342205.1 Chitinophagaceae bacterium UBA2467
TTTGGTAATGTGTGGAGAACCGGTGCCAACAGTGCAACTACACTAACATTTAGTGACGAAGTGAGTATTGGAGGCGTAAAAATTGCTCCCGGCAAATATGGTCTGCTTAGCATTCCTGATAAAAACAACTGGACAATCATTATTAGTAAACAAACTGATGTGACAAGTCCCGCTGCTTACAAGCAAGAGATGGATATCGTTCGTGTAAATGCAGCAGCCGTTGATATCAAAAACAAAATGGAAAACTTTGCAATCGTTATTGACAACATTAAACCCAATCAATGTGAGATCGGTTTATACTGGGATAAAACAAAGGTTAGCTTCACAGTTGAAACCGATGTAGACACTCGCATTATGAAACAAATTGCAACAGCGATGCAAGGAGATAAAGCACCTTATTTCAATGCAGCGATGTATTACATGGAAAATGGCAAAGACCTGAACCAGGCACTAGCTTGGTTTGAAAAAGCAGCCGCCTCCACTCCAACAGCTTATTGGGTACACCATCAATTGGCTAACTGTCTAGCTAAGTTGGGTAAGAAAGCAGAAGCAAAAGCAGCAGCTGAAAAGTCAAAAGAATTAGCACTGGCTGCAAAAAATATGGACTATGTTAAATTAAACGAGAAGCTGTTAGCTGATCTTAAATAAGAGACTACCAAATTTTAGAAAAAGCCGCCTCCAAAAAGGTGGCTTTTTTATTACTAACTAAATCGTCTTTTGCTAAATAGATGCGCGAGTAAACTCAGTATCACTACAAGACCCGCTCCTATTGGATTCAACCATAAAAATGCAAGTTTGAAAAACCCTGTCTTACTCCAATAGAAAATCAGAATCACAAATAGCTCTGCTATCAATGCAGACCAAAAAACAATACTTCCACTTTTAATAGTTGGGAAAAACAGGGCAACCAAAAAAATACCGAGTACCACTCCATAAAAGAGCGATCCTAAAATATTAACTGCCTCAATAAGGCTGTTACCGATATTGTACGTGAATAAGGCCACCACAATACAAAAGAGTCCCCACAACAGAGTGTACCCTCTTGACCACTTAAAAGCAGCTTGTTCTGATAACGGAGCGGTAGCATATCGCTTGTGAAAATCCACAAGCGTACAAGCCGCAAGCGAATTAATTGCAGCTGCAATGCTACCCCAGGAAGCTAAAAAAATAATGGCTATCAATAAGCCCACTAATCCATGTGGAAGGTGGTCCATTACAAAACGAAGAAAAATGTAATTCGTATCGTTACTAGATCCTATAGGAGCCGTTTGATCAATCCACGATTTAACTTTTCGTCGCAAACTATCACTTTGCTGATGCAATTGTCGTAAAGAATCAACTAAAAACTGCTGTTTATTGCCAGATACATTCTCACGCTTTTCATTCGCATAAAGAGCTAGTACGTTTTTCTTTTTTGCAGCAACCTGGTCAAAAGCGAATTCTACAGAGCGCAATGAGTCAGCATATACTGTATTTGAGCGAAGTTTTTCTACAGGTACTGTATTAAAAAAAAGGGGGGCTTTATTAAACTGATAAAATGAAAAGACCAAAACTCCTACCAATAAGATTAAAAACTGCAGCGGAACTTTTATAAGCCCGTTCATGAGTAATCCGATTTGGCTTTGCTTAATTGATTGCGCAGTTAGATAGCGTCCCACCTGGCTTTGATCCGTGCCAAAGTAAGAAAGTGCTAAAAAAAATCCTCCAATCAAACCGCTCCAAATATTATACTGATCACTCCAATCAAATGAACCCTTTTTGAACCCGGAAGAAATAACATTCATCTTACCCATCTTTTCGCCAATGAATAATGCATCTGTAAATCCGATGCCTACGGGTAATAATTTAACCACCATCCATCCTGCTAAACCCAAGCCCAAAAAAATAATTACCCATTGGAGTTGTTGCGTATAGGCAACTGCCCTTGCTCCTCCTGAAAGGGTATAAATAATCAAAAGTCCTCCCATCAAAATACTGGTAGCGGTAAGTCCCCACCCAAGAATAGAAGATAAAATAATGGAGGGTGCAAACACACTAATACCCGTGGAGAGCCCTCTTTGTAATAAAAAAAGTAAAGAAGTTAACGCGCGGGTTTTACCATCAAAGCGGTTTTCTAAATATTCATAGGCCGTGTAAACTTGCAAGCGATGATAAACCGGAACAAAAAAAAGTGCAATGACAATCATGGCAAATGGCAGACCAAAGTAATATTGCACAAATCGCATTCCATCTGTATAGGCCTGACCAGGTGCCGACAAAAAAGTAATAGCGCTTGCTTGCGTACCCATGATGCTAAGGAGAATCAACCCCCACTGCATACTTCGATTGGAACGAAAATAACCGTCTAAATCTTTTGTAGATCTACTCTTGTATAACCCATATACAATGATTACGCAAAGCGTAGTGCACAAAACCAGCCAATCTAATACACTCATTGAAAGAAAGTAGTTTAAAGATTATTCCTGGCTTCTTCTTTTATGCCTGATCCACCCTGTCCATACAATTAACCCACCCAATAGAAGTCCTAGTATAATGCCAATTCTAACTCTTTTAATAGCGATTCCAATCACGAGACCAAGTACAATGGCGACACCCATAGCCCAATCAGATCGCTGTTGTGATTTTCCCATGATTTAGTTTTTAGTAGATTTTCCCAGCGCTAATAAATTAGCTAACAACCGATAGGCCCCAGGCACTCCTGCAGGAAGTTGTCGAAATAATACAAGCCCCGTATAGGTGAACCAACCCTTACCCACTTTAGCAACTAACAGTGCCCCCGTATCAGCTTTTTCACCTGGATCGGCCATTTCGATCAACGCTTCATATTTACGGGCGGTATCCACTCCATGATAAATACTACGTTCTTGTATCCATCCATCAAAATCATGCTCATTCAATTGGTTAGGGAAAGTGAACACCGGATGCGTCGGATTCAAAAAACGTACAACAGCTTTTTCATCAGTGATTCGGTTACGCGTAATTACAAAAGGAAATGGACCAATACTCGCTTTGACTGGACCAATTTGATTACTTGTATTATACTGCACTATATAATTTCCACCTTGCTCCACATACTTCATCAACTTGTCATAATATCCATTTAACCATTCTTGCGTATTGTGAGCTCGAACGCCTGTGATAATTGCATCAAATTGTTGAAGAGATTGTTTAGCCAGTGTAGCCACATCCAACAAGGTGACGGTATAGCCCATTCGCTGCAAGGCCTCTGGAATTTTATCACCAGCTCCGGGTATATATCCAATTTTTTTGCCTGCAGTTTTAACTTCAATAGGTTGAACCACAACCTGTGCTGGCTTAAAATAATAAAGGGGTGGAATATGATCATAATGAATTTCTGAACGGTCGACCAAAGGCATTGTTCCTTTACTATCCGTAGCAGTAAATCGAATGGTGTCTACTCCCTGAAAAGAAGTCAAGGGATAGTTCAACTGCAAACGCTGCTCTTTCTTCATTGAACCAACTGATGCCATCTCTTTTTTCAATAAAGAAGTTACAAATCCAATGGATAAATTGTCACGATTTGACAAGGCTGTTAATTCAACCTTGTCTTCTTTGGTTTGCCCTGAGCTGAGTTGCAGTCGCAATGGATCGCTGGGGTGTAACGTAACAGGTGGCATCACAATCAATGGCCACTGCAGCTCCCCTTTTACCGGATCTGTAAATTTATAAGTGACTGGAATCTCATAGCTAATGGTCTCGTAGCTGATCGCTTCGTTTTCCCACTTTAAATGGACGAGAACTGAAAAAGCCGGACTGTTTTCTGGATTACCTATAAGAGCGTTATCGCTTACATCATACGCTCCTTTTAACAGAGGCTTTTGTAGCCAGTAGGGTTGAGAAAATGCTTTCGTTGATGGAACCTGAATTTTTGTGCTGACCGTTACTCCTTTATTCTGAATTAACTTTTGCTCTCCGGTAAATGGATGTTCCTGATCATGCACTAAACTAATTGATTGAATAGAAGCAGAAAGACCGCGACGGTTAATGGCATAACAATTAATCTGCAAGGAATCTCCAGCTACCGCATAGGATTGTGGGCTAGTTGCTTCTAAATAAATTCCATTGACTTTAAGAAGCAGTTGCATTACCTCTTTAGCTTTCTGACTTCCCCAACCATCGGCATTAACTTCTAACAATGCATTATAGAGCTTAAGCAAGCCA
>DDPN01000045.1:0-2696 GCA_002342205.1 Chitinophagaceae bacterium UBA2467
TGACGAAGGCGACTATTTAAAAAGTACACTTGCAAATTGAAACTCCATCGGGGCATATCCTCATAAAAGTCCATGAGATATGGATTATGGTCCACATCTTCAAAATGCGGAATCCATTTATAATGTTTACTAAGTAGCTCGGTCAACGTGGTTTTACCCGCTCCGATATTACCTGCTACTGCAATGTGTTTGGGTTTTTTTGCCTTTGCCATTCCGGTATCCGATGCCCAATTTTAGGTGGGGGTTAAAAGTAGGAAAAATCAGTAATAGTTAAGACCCATAGCGCTTCTAACTTTCGTCATTGTTGCACGCGCACTGGCACGAGCTTTTTCAGCTCCCGCCTCCATTACCTGACGCAAGTAAACAGCATTATTCCGAATACCTTCTGCCTTTTCACGAATGGGAGAAATAAAACGAATCATGTCTTCGGCCAGTTGTTTTTTTAGGTCCCCATACCTGATCGTACAATTGTTAAAAGCAGTCTCATAACTCTCCACAACTGCTTGATCACTAACCAATCGCATCAACTGAAAAATATTCTCAATATAATCAGGCTTCACTGAATGGGGTGTGGTGGGTCCCGCATCTGTTTTGGCCTTCATCACTTTTTTACGAATCAGCTCATCATCGTCAGAGAGATATAATGTGGCCAGGTTATTCTCACTCTTGCTCATTTTTCCTGCACCGTCCAAACTGGGAACTTTCACTAATTCACTTCCATAATTGAAAGCGTGTGGCTCAGGAAAAATTTCCCCATAGCGATGATTGAATCGCTGTACAAAGTTGCGCGCCATTTCAAGGTGTTGCTCCTGATCTTTTCCTACAGGCACCAGTGCAGCACGATGAAGAATGATATCTGCAGTTTGTAATACAGGATAGGTAAGAAGTCCTGCATTTACATTTTCGGGATGCAAACGAGCCTTGTCTTTGAAAGTGACCGTTTTTTCCAATTCCCCTTTATAAGCGAGCATATTTAAATACAAATACAACTCTGCTGTTTCAGGCACATGGCTTTGACAATACAGGGCTACTTTTTCGGGATCCAAACCACAGGCAATATTTTCGGCCAACACTCTGTTTACATTTTCTTTGAGTTCTCGAGTATCAGGATGTGTGGTCAATGAATGCAAATCGGCCACCATAAAATAACAAGTATACTCCTCCTGCATACGAACATAATTACGCAGGGCCCCAAAGTAATTTCCCAGATGTAAAAATCCGGTGGGGCGTATACCGCTCATCACTATTTGCTTCTGCTTGTCCATTGGGGGCGAAGATAGCAAAAGGGATGAGTTATCTTTGTCTCTGCCAGTAAAAACAACATATGTCAAACCCAATTATTCATTTGGAAGAAATCAGAAAAAGCTATTTCATGGGCAAACATGAATTACCCGTGCTCAAAGGGCTTTCGCTGGATATTTTTAAAAATGAATATGTTGCGCTGATGGGACCTTCTGGTTCGGGAAAAAGCACCCTGATGAATATCATTGGTTGTTTGGATACTCCTACAGATGGCCGTTATGTATTAAACAATAATGATGTTAGCCAAATGGCAGACGATGCATTGGCAACGGTTCGTAACAAAGAAATTGGATTCGTCTTTCAACAATTTAATCTGCTACCCCGTTTAACAGCTGCAGAAAATGTAGCACTACCCTTGGTATATGCGGGTATGAAGAAAAAAGAAAGATTAGAAAAAGCCATGCAAATGTTGGAGCTGGTGAAACTGACAGATCGTAGCCATCACCGCCCTAACGAATTATCGGGTGGACAATGTCAACGCGTTGCGATTGCCAGAGCACTCGTCAATGATCCTTCACTTATTCTCGCAGATGAACCTACTGGAAATTTGGATAGTAAGACCTCTGCTGAAATCATGGAAATTTTTGAAGAGATCTTTCACAACGGAAACACAATTGTAATTGTCACACACGAAGAAGATATTGCCAATCACTCCCGTCGCATCGTTCGTTTAAGAGATGGGGTTATTGAGACCGATAAACTTAATCCGATTTTTAGCAAAGCAACTGCACACTCCTAATTTTTTTTACAGGAATCGAACCTTCGGTCTTCGCCATTGTTACAGTACATTTGGGCCCTAAAACACGACCCTATTTACATGGCGTTTAAGATCTATACAAAAACAGGAGATAACGGAACCACGTCGCTGATTGGAGGAACAAAAGTACCCAAGTCGCATTTACGCATTGAAGCCTATGGCACCGTCGATGAACTAAACTCTTATGTTGGCCTTTGCCTGGATTTGATACCAGATGAAACTGGAAAAAAAATTTTATCGGAAATACAAGATCGATTATTCACCATTGGCTCCTCTCTTGCTTGTGATCCCGAAAAAGAGCCAGGATTCGCGCTCCCCGATCTAATCGAAGCAGATGTGGAACTATTAGAAAAAGAAATTGATCGGATGACTAGTGAGTTACCCGTGATGAAAAGCTTTATCCTTCCCTCAGGGCATCCTACTGTTTCTCAATTACATATTTTAAGATGCATTTGCCGCAGAACAGAGCGTTGTTGTGTACGAATGGGCTATGAAGGTTTGGCGGTAGAGCCCCTTGTTATCATTTATTTGAATCGACTCAGCGATTATTTATTTGTACTGGCCCGCTACACTGGTAAATTATTAAATGCGCCAGAGGTTCCCTGGAAACCACGCTTGCAAAAAGCTTAAACGATTC
>DDPN01000045.1:2733-5654 GCA_002342205.1 Chitinophagaceae bacterium UBA2467
ACAATAAGAAAGCTTTGTCCCAGTTCGTTTTTTAATGAAATAAACAACTGATGCAACTCTCTTGCATGTGCAGAATCTAAATTACCAGTAGGCTCATCTGCCAACACAATAGAAGGTTTATTAATCAATGCCCTGGCCACTGCCACACGCTGTTGCTCCCCACCTGATAATTCGGAAGGCTTGTGTGTGAGTCTGTTTTCCAATCCCATTTTTTTCAGTAGTTCAGTTGCCGCTTCTTTTACCTCACTCTTTTTTCTCCCGGCAATCCAAGCAGGAATAGAAACGTTTTCAAGTGCATTGAACTCGGGTAACAAATGATGAAACTGAAAAACAAACCCAATGTGTTTATTGCGAAAAGCAGCGAGTTGTTTCCCTTTTAAATTCGAAAAATCCGTTCCATTCATCGTGATTTGCCCTTTGTCAGGTGCATCAAGTGTGCCTAGAATGTGGAGCAAGGTACTTTTGCCGCAACCCGATGGTCCCACAATTGTGGCCAATTCCCCCTTTTGAAGGCTAATAGAGACTCCTTTCAACACCTCGAGTGCTCCAAATTTTTTATATAGTTCAGTCGCAACTAACACAGTTCAAAATCAAGTACCCGAAACTATCAAAAACCGGTCAATTATGGGGTTCGTAGAAAGGTTATTTGGAAAATAACCTAATCCAATTACATTTGCGCAAAATTGGACCTATGTTTTGGACACTTGAATTAGCCTCATTTTTGGAAGATGCTCCCTGGCCCGCAACAAAAGACGAGTTAATCGATTATGCGATTCGTTCAGGTGCACCTATTGAAGTAGTCGAAAACTTACAGGAACTGGAAGACGAAGGAGATGTGTACGAAACAATCGAAGACATCTGGCCAGACTATCCTACGCAGGATGACTTCTTATTTAATGAAGACGAATATTAATTCGTCTCTTATTTCTCCATCTGTTCGATAACCGTCTGTGTAACGCCGGTAAAGCTGAATCCACCATCATGGAATAAATTCTGCATAGTTACAAAGCGTGTCATATCACTGAATAACGTTACACAATAATTAGCACAGTCATCTGCTCCTGCATTACCCAATGGACTCATGGCCTCTGCGTAATTCATAAAGCCATCAAATCCTTTCACTCCACTTCCCGCAGTGGTGCGAGTGGGTGATTGCGAAACTGTATTAACACGAACCTTACGTTTTACACCGTAGTGATAACCAAAACTACGCGTTACGCTTTCCAGCAATGCCTTAGCATCGGCCATTTCATTGTAATCGGGGAATACACGCTGCGCAGCGATATAGCTTAGAGCCACTACACTTCCCCAATCGTTCAATGCGTCCAAATCCCATGCAGTACGCAATACGCGGTGTAAACTCATTGCAGAAATATCCAATGTTTTTGAGTTCCACTCATAATTCATTTCTGTATAGCTCTTTCCTTTGCGCACATTTAAACTCATTCCAATTGAGTGAAGTACAAAATCAATTTTTCCTCCAAAATGCTGCATGGATTGTTCGAATAGATTTTTGAGGTCATCCATATTGGTCACATCAGCACCAATCACAGGCGCATTACCACAGGCTTCAGCAAGCTTATTGATTTCGCCCATGCGAAGTGCAACAGGCGCATTGGTCAAAACAATTTGAGCTCCTTCTTCATAACAACGAAGCGCTGTTCTCCAGGCAATAGAACGCTCATCCAGTGCTCCAAAAATGATTCCTTTTTTCCCTTTAAGCAATTGGTTGGACATAGTTGTGATTTGAGTCGTAAAAGTAAGAAGATATTTGACTTCTACCCGTACTAACACACGTTCTTGCCAAAGCGAACTATATTTACATATATGGCTAATCACACCGTTATCACTGGAACGGGATGCTATATCCCACCCATTGTGAAAACTAATAAAGAGTTTGTTGGACAAACCTTTTATGCAGAGGATGAGAAGAAAATTGACGCACCTGGTGAAGAGATCGTGCAGAAGTTCAAAGAAATAACAGGGATTGCAGAGAGACGTTACGCAGAGGAAAAAACCACTGCTTCCGATATGGCTGTATGGGCAGCGCAGCAAGCCATTGCCGAAAGTGGTGTCAACCCAGAGGAACTTGACCAACTTATCGTAGCCCACAATTTTGGCAACGTTGTAAAAGGCACCATTCAAACAGATGTTTTACCTGCACTGGCCTCACGCGTTAAACATGAGCTGGGAATAAAAAATCCAGCGTGTGTGGCTTACGACATTTTGTTTGGATGCCCAGGTTGGATACAAGGTGTCATTCAGGCTGATGCGTTTATGAAAGCGGGTATTGCGAAAAAAGCACTGGTGATTGGCACAGAAACCCTCAGTAGAGTGGTAGATAAATTTGACCGCGACAGCATGATTTTTGCTGATGGTGCAGGCGCTGCTATTTTAGAATATCAACCCGCAAACAATGGTTCCGCAGGAATACTTTCTGCGAGCGTACAAAGTCATTGTGTAGACGAAGCCTATTATCTTTTTTTCGGAAAAAGCAATAAACCCGAATCTGACGAGGATGTGCGCTATATCAAAATGAAAGGCCGTAAAGTGTATGAATATGCTATGCAAAATGTACCAGCAGCCATGAAGGACTGTTTGGACAAGGCAGGCGTTTCGATTACTGATGTAAAAAAAGTTTTCATCCACCAGGCTAATGAAAAAATGGATGAAGGAATTATCAAAAGACTTTTCAGGCTATACGGTCTTAAAGAGACCCCCGAACATATCATGCCTATGAGCATTCATGAACTAGGAAACAGTTCAGTGGCTACTGTCCCCACCCTATTTGACCAGGTTCGAAAAGGGCATTGGAAAGAACATGAATTGCACCCCGGCGATATCGTCTTATTTGCTTCCGTAGGAGCCGGCATGAACATCAATGCTGTTTGTTACCGCATGTAATAGCAGGCCTTTCCATT
>DDPN01000072.1:0-539 GCA_002342205.1 Chitinophagaceae bacterium UBA2467
CTGGAATTTGATAAACGGATGAAAGTGAATCTGCCAACGGCTGGTATTTTTCTCGAAAGCTGATTTTTTGTGCAGCGAGGGGTCCACAAACCTGAAATAGCAGCAACAGTAAATAAAAGAAGGTCTTACGCATGCACTAAAAAATAAAAGTTGGCCGTAAACTGACTAAATTACCGCAAATTTTGCACAATGCGCCGACTGGCTTCTTTGCTATCCTTTCTATTTCATCCGGTATTTGTACCCGTTTACTTTTTGCTGTTTTTATTATATGTGCACCCCATTCATTTTTTAGGATATACGGGTCCGCAAAAAAAAATCGTATTGCTTCAATCGATTGCACTCTTTACATTTTTCCCATTGGTCACTGTTGCATTGTTGAAGGCACTGGGATTTATTTCTTCCATTCAATTAAAAGAACAAAAAGACAGAATCATTCCATTGGTAGCCTCCGGCATCTGGTATTTCTGGATTTGGTACGTATGGAAAAATATACCCGGTCAGCCTTCCGTAACTATTCATTATGCGTTAGGCGTTTGGCT
>DDPN01000072.1:602-2914 GCA_002342205.1 Chitinophagaceae bacterium UBA2467
TATGTATGCTCCTGTGGATGGCATTTCACGAACAGTTATTTTTTGGGCTTTGGTTGAGCGTTGCGATACTCATTACGGGCACGGTTTGTTCGGCCCGGCTTTTAGTAGGAGAACACCGACCCAGCGAAGTTTATTGGGGACTTTTGACCGGGGCTCTAAGTCTACTTTTAGCCGGATTATTTGTTTAATTCACTGAAAATCAAAGTTTAATTCCTCAGGGTGGAGGGGGAAAAGAAACTTAAAAAATTTCCAAAATAATTAGCTTTTGTTTGCTAAAACTATTAGTTTTGCTTTCTAAACTTATTTAACATGTCTGGGAATAATGACAAACTGAAGGCCCTCAAGCTGACCATGGATAAGATTGAAAAAGACTATGGGAAGGGCAGTGTAATGATGATGAATGAAAAGGGTGAGGTACAGCAGGAAGTGATTTCCACTGGATCCATTGCGTTAGATTCAGCATTGGGTATCGGAGGTCTTCCTAAAGGAAGAATTGTGGAGATATATGGTCCGGAGTCTTCTGGTAAAACAACCATCGCGATACATGTGATTGCTGAAGCACAGAAGAAAGGCGGCATGTGCGCCATCATCGATGCGGAACATGCATTCGATAGTTCCTATGCACAAAAGTTGGGAGTCGATGTTGAGAATCTACTGATCTCTCAACCTGATTATGGCGAGCAGGCATTAGAAATTGCAGACCGTTTAATTCTTTCTGGTGCATTGGATGTAGTCGTGATTGACTCTGTTGCTGCCCTTGTTCCTAAGAGTGAATTAGAGGGTGAAATGGGAGATAGTAAAATGGGATTGCATGCACGCTTAATGAGTCAGGCATTACGTAAGCTTACTGCAACCATTGCAAAAACAAACACGATTTGTATTTTCATCAACCAGCTTCGTGAGAAAATCGGAGTAATGTTTGGTAATCCTGAAACTACAACGGGTGGTAATGCTCTAAAGTTCTATGCATCTGTTCGTTTAGATATTCGTCGTACACAGCAAGTAAAAGATGGTGATGAAGCAATCGGAAACCACGTAAAAGTTAAAGTGGTAAAGAACAAAGTGGCTCCACCTTTCCGTTCTGCAGAATTTGATATCATTTTTGGAGAGGGAATATCCAAAGCGGGAGAGATCATCGATATGGGAACAGAGTTAGGCATAATCAACAAAAGTGGTAGTTGGTATAGCTACAATGATGATAAACTGGGACAGGGCCGTGAATCTGTGAAGCAGCTGATGTTAGATAATCCTGAGCTGGCCAGCGAAATAGAAACCAAGATCCGCGAAAAAATTAAGGAGGCGCAAGCCCTTTAACCTTAACCATTATAAATCAATGGGTTAATACAGACCTGCCTTTAATCGGGCAGGTCTTTTGCATTTATTTAATACGGGAGACTAAAAAATCAATGTTTAAACATCGTATATTTGCATCCTGGTCCGAACCTAATGGTAAAATGGACGTTTAACATCATGCCGTTCAAAGCGGGAAAAGAAGGAACAATGACTTGGAAAAAAAAGATACTAATTGGGTTAGGGGTAGGTGTACTGCTTGCCGGTGCTGCTTATTGGTACATCATGAATGAAAAATTTGAGGATACCGCTACAACGGAATCTGCCTATACGCTCAATGCGATGGAATTGATTGACGCCTTTCAGTCTGCTGATAGCACTGCTAATGCAAAATATAGCGAGCAGATTATTACAGTAAATGGAAGAATTTCAGAAATAGAAGCGGCGGATACTACTGTCAATGTAAAATTTATTGATGCTAATTCAGGCTCCTATTTAATTTTTGATTTCCAATCTAAAGATGTTGCCGCAGCTAAAGTGTTGCAAGTAGGTGACAGTGTTGCACTCAAAGGATCTTGTAGTGGCAGTATCTACAGTCAACTTCGCAATGCACATATGATCAGCTTCAAGCGATCTACTCTTTTAAAAAAGTTTTAAACCACAAAAAACAATACAATGAAAAAAACAATTCTCATTTTAGCGATGATCGCTTTCTCAAGCGCTCTGTTTGCACAAACTAAAAAAACAACTTCTGCTACAGTTGCTTTTGATGCTACTACTGCATTAGATGCCTTACCAAAAGCTGAAAACAAAACTGTAATTGCAGAGATTAATACTAAAACTGGTCAGATTGGATTTGAAGCGGCTGTAAAAAACTTTGCATTTACAAACCCAACTATTCAGGCTCACTTCAATGAAGAGAGATGGTTGAGTTCTGATAAGTATCCTGCTTTTACTTTCATGGGTAAAATCAACGATGTAACAAAGTATAACTTCTCTAAGAATGGTGTTTACAATGTTAC
>DDPN01000098.1 GCA_002342205.1 Chitinophagaceae bacterium UBA2467
CGAAGCTTTTCCATCAACAACCGCAAAAAAGGATTATTAACCGGCGCATCAGCAATTTGTTTAGTACCGATGATGTGGGCATCGGGTGCTTTTTCCAAGATATCATGAATCATATTATACCCTCCACAAGAGCCCATGAAAACAATTTTGGACGCAGGAGACATTTGCGCAATAGTGTAGGGCGCATTATAACTATGACCCCGATTAATGGTGACGCGTGGAATAATTTTTTGTTCCTGTAAAAAGTTATTGAGCTCTTCTTGTGCTTTTGCATCTTCATTGAGTTCTTCTGGCAAGGGTCGATTCATATACAAATTGACTGGACGACCTTTACTTGCACTCACTTTTACCCAATATTTACTGGATTGATCAATTCGCCAATTAGCATTATTAAACATGTTGACCAACCCCGGGAATACACCAATTCCATCTTTATCTCCATAGATAAATAATTGTACAGTCACCCTTCCACTATCATCTGCCAGATCTTTGAAAGGCACTTGATAAACGGGTGGAATGCCCAACTCCTTCGTCAAGTCAATTTTTTTTGTGCTATCCGCAGACAGGAAAAGTTTTTCTAAAATAGAATAGATAACCATCCCCTTTCTACTTCCGCGTTGTGCAGCCTCATTGTAATTCTCTTTGATGTTTTGCAACATCCGGATAGCAACGGGTTGAAGTGTCTCTGCAATGCTGGCATACGAATCAGCCACATCGGCTCCATCTTCTAACCCATCTGTTTTGTCAAGGTTTTTTACAAAAGCGCGCATCAAGGTATTGGCAGGATCTTCCTGTCCTTGTTTTTTTGAAGCTGGGAATGACGCCAAAAACTCATCTAGTGTATTGAAGGCCGCTGCCATTTTGATAAACTTCCGATAACGATCAAATCGAATGAGCTTTAGTAATGAGTCGCCACGATTACCAATTTTAGTCATCATCAATGGATAGACTCCTCGTACAAAACTGGAAGTATAAATGGTTCCATCGGAGGAAACAGCTAGATAATATAGCTCAGCAGCTGTCAAAGGCTGTAAAATTTTAAAGCGCACCTGCAAATCTTTTTCATTGTGGAGCGCATTAATCACTGTAACAAAATGAGCACGTGCTTTATCTTCTAAGCGACTAGTCAAAATTCGATGTTCCATTGCGGTATCCCCGCGCATAGCACGCGCCACATAATCCATTTGTGTTGCCACCAATAAACGGTAATAACCCAATGTATCTTCTTTCACTGCATCGATCTGTTCTATAGAAGTTCTTCCTTGTAGAATATTGTCAACAAAGGGAAAATACTGTTGCCCACTTTTACTAAGCGCCATTTTAGAAACGATCGCAACAAAAGGATCATCGTCAATCGACCGTATCCGATTACCCAGGCGATCACCAGATGCTGCATAGTCGTATAATTGTCGAGGAAACAAACGCGCAACAGCCTTGATTAAACTATCAGCGTATGAAACATCGGGATTGCGTTGCAAAACAGTAAACGTTTTTTCGGGAAATAGCGCACAGTATTTCAGTAACAAATTCTCTCTACACACTCTGTATCCACTATTTCTTTCAAAAATCCCTGCCGCCATCAAGGCCATTCCTGCATCATAGGGAAGTGCAACTACAAATGGCGCAATACTCTCATTCTTGCGATCGGCTAGCATACAGGCCTCATAATTGGCAACGAGCATAGATAAATACTGAGGTTTTACGCCCTCTGCACCAGGTCTTTTCCAATTTTCTCTAAAATACTTTAGCACACCTTCTAAACCAGACAAATAATTAACCTTTAAACGGTGGTCCAGTTCAGTATCCGTTTCAATCGTGAAACAAAGACGTGGCACATCAACCAGCAACGTTCTGGTTAAAGCTTCGTTGAGTACTGTGTTGTCGCTGGGTGTGAACCGGGTATCCTTTGCACCATCTCCTTCAACAATCAAACGGCGCTCTGTAAAAATCAGGTCATGATTTCGTTCTCTTCTAAATTCAGGCTTATAGCCGACTGGGGTTGAAAACGAATCAGTCAAATTTTGCGCCAACCCTTTTGTTCCAAAAAGGAAGGATACAAACAAAACAATCAATATAGAAAAGGGTCGGTGCATCAATAAGCGAAGTTACTGTTCAGCCGTTAATATTAAGTTATCATTAAGTCTTAAAACAGTCATTCCTCTCATGCTCAATTGCCAGAAATAAAAAGATAAATTTGTACAAACAACCCTTCCATGGAAAATAAGGCCCGTAAAGTACTGATTGCAGACGACGAGCCCGATATCCGCGAGATACTCGAGTATAATTTAGCAGCTGAAGGATTTGAAGTAGTGGTTGCAAAAGATGGGGATGATGCACTAGACAAAGCCAAAAAGTCAAAACCAGATTTGATTTTATTGGACGTGATGATGCCCAAAAAATCTGGCGTTGAAGTGTGCCGTCTACTTCGTTTACAACCCGCCTTTGCAGAGACCTTGATTGTTATGTTGACAGCACTAGGTGATGACGGCTCCGTAATTAAAGGACTAGAAACAGGAGCGGATGACTACATTGCAAAACCTGTTAGCCCCAAAGTATTGATCACCCGACTCAATGCGTTGTTTAGAAGACAGATAAAATCTACTAGCACCACACTATCAAATGGGCCGATCACAATTGATGCAGAAAAATTTTTAGTATTGGTAGAAGGCAATTCAGTTGTTCTTGCCAAAAAGGAATTCGAATTATTACAATTACTAGCACATAAACCCGGACGCGTATTTTTACGGAACGAAATTCTAAACCAGATCTGGGGAAATGATGTAATTGTGGGCGATCGCACCATTGACGTTCATATTCGAAAAATTAGACAAAAACTTGGGATAGACTGTATCAAAACAGTTAAAGGAGTTGGGTATAAATTTTCAGTTTAACTGACCGAATCGGCTGTACATTTACACCATTGTAAACATGCCGAGCAAAGAAAGTAATATCACCCCTCGTCAAATCTCACTGCTAGCTGCGCTCATACTTTCCATTCCCGAAAGTGTGCTGGTCATTTGGGCTTCTGGAAAATGGGCATTAGGTGTCCTGTCTTTCACAATCATATTCTTGGCCAGTTTCTTGGTCATATCAACTTTACTGGAACAATTTATCAACCGTAAAATCAGGTTGATTTATAAGTTCATACACAAAACAAAAGCGACTAAAAAAGAAGAGACCTATTACAAATATGTTTTACCGGCCAAAACACTGGATGAGGTAAGTCGTGAAGTAGAAGAATGGGCAAATGAGAATGAAAAAGAAATGGAGGTCCTTCGACAAAATGAACAGTTTCGCCGGGAGTTTCTACAAAATCTTTCGCATGAATTCCGGACGCCCATCTTTGCAATACAAGGTTATGTCGAAACCCTACTGAATGGTGCGTTGGACAATCCAAACGTAAACAAAAAATACCTAGAAAAAGCAGGGCGAAACGTGGAACGGCTTTCGAATCTACTGAGTGATTTGGAGCAAATTTCAAAGTTGGAAAGAGGTGAACTACCCTTGATAAGACAAAACTTTATCATACAAGAATTAGTTCGAGAGGTTTTTGAAGAAGTAGCTACCCGTGCAGAAGCAGTTAATATCACCTGCGACATAAAAAAAGAATGCGAAAGTCCTCTCTCAGTTTTTGCTGACAAAGAAAAAATAAGACAAGTACTAACTAATTTGGTTGAAAATTCTGTGAAGTACGGCAAACAGAACGGAAGAATCACAGCAAGCATGTATAAAACAGACGAGAATCATATCTTAATAGAAATCACAGATGATGGAATTGGTATTTCTGAAAAAGAATTAAGTCGAGTGTTTGAACGCTTTTATCGAACTGAAACAGGCCGATCTCGTGATATTGCAGGAAGTGGACTAGGACTTGCGATTTGCAAACACATTATTGAAGCACATGGCGAAACCATACATGTAAGAAGTACAGAACAAATTGGTA
>DDPN01000157.1 GCA_002342205.1 Chitinophagaceae bacterium UBA2467
CGTGATATTGCAGGAAGTGGACTAGGACTTGCGATTTGCAAACACATTATTGAAGCACATGGCGAAACCATACATGTAAGAAGTACAGAACAAATTGGTACAACGATTGGCTTTACGCTACCTATCCGCTAATCTAGTAGGTTTTTTTTCGAGATAAGTACTGATAAATTTTCAATTGCGAACGAACTGGATTCTTTTTTGAATGTGTCACATATTCATTTTTCAATTCAGCATCTAAAATTCTGGCTTTAACAGTATCTGCCAATTGAATCTCTAAAATATCTTTTAATTCCTTTCGTAAAGCAGGATGCTGGACTTCAACAGCCGCCTCAACACGATAATCTAAATTACGAACCATCCAATCAGCCGATGAGATATAAATTTTTTCTTTGCCTTGGTGATGAAAAATAAGTACACGCGCATGTTCAAGGTATTCGTCAACTATACTAATAGCTTTAGGGGTTAGCCCCTTTTTTGAAACTGGGAAGTGCGCACAGTAAATTCCGCGAATGATCAATTTAACTTCTACTCCTGCTGCAACAGCACGATAAAGAAGCTTGATTAGTTTTGTATCACTAAGTGAGTTAAGTTTAATAACTATAGAAGCCTTCTTTCCGTTTTTTGCCGCTTTAATTTCAAATTCTATAAGCTGCTCAATTCGCTGCCGCATAGATACCGGAGATACCAGAAGGGTTTGACATTTTCGTAGTGGCATCATTCCCTTACGCCAATTTTGCAAGTAGTCAAATATCAGCGTCGCGTCTTTCATGATAGAAGGTGAAGCCGTAAGTAAACAATGATCAGCATAAACTTTTGCACTGGATTCATTTAAATTTCCCGTGCTTACAAATCCATATTTTGAAACCCCTTTTTTATCTCTACGTGTAATGACACAAAGCTTTGCGTGAACTTTCATATTGGGCACGCCTAATAGCACCTGTATCCCCTCCTCTTCTAATGCGACTTTCCATTCTAAATTTGCCTCCTCATCAAAACGGGCTTTCAACTCGAGCATCACTGTTACTTGTTTCCCATTCCTTGCTGCATTAATCAATGCATGAATAATACGAGATTCACTTGCCAAACGATAGGCGGTAATTTGAATCCGCTCCACTGCACTATCCATTGCAGCCTCCCGTAATAAATCAATTAGAGAGTCAAAGGAGTGATAGGGGAAATGAAGTAATATATCTCGAGTCAATACTACATCTGTAACCCTTAATTTTCCTTTCAATAGCGGATGTGTGAATGGATTTTTACGAATTACCGTACTAGTAAGTACAGCAGGAAAATCCATAAAGTGTCTGAAATTATGAATACGTCCACCAGGTATAATTGCACTTTTCTTGGTTAATCCTAGCCGTCCAATTAAATACTGCAATAAGCCGTTATCCATTTCTTTATCATACACAAAACGAACAGGCTTGCCTTTACGACGACTTTTGATACCCTTAGCCATTCGGTCTACAAAACTGACTGCCACATCTTGATCAATCTCAATTTCTGCATCCTTTGTAACCTTGAATATCCAGGCTTCAAAAGAATCGTAGTTGAAATAAGGGAAAATGCGAGGTAAATTGTAACGAATGATATCCTCTAGGAGAATAATATGCTTTTCGTTTCCTCGAGTGGGAAGCAGCACAAATCTACCAATAGACTTTACGGGAACCTCGATCAAAGCGTATTGATCTTGATAGGCAGTATGCCTTCTTCGCATCACCACCCCCAGATAAATACTCTTGTCTCGAATATAGGGCAGCTGAGGGAGTGACTCAATCATTAAAGGAATCACATAATTTCTGACTTGCTTCTCAAAATAGGTCTTGACAAAATGCTGCTGCTCACGAGTCAATTGTTTCTCTGTTCTAATAAACACTTTTTGCTGACGTAACTCTAGTTGGATATTTTTCCAAATACGCTCAAACTCATTCTGTTGTCGAATGACAATCGTTTGAATTTCGTCAAGTATTTCCTGGGGATTTTCTTCAAAATTGACTTTACTCTTCTGTTTTTTTTGAGAAAAGTCAGCCATACGTTTTAAGGTAGCCACACGAACCCTGAAAAATTCATCCAGGTTATTTGAAAAAATTCCTAAAAATCTGATTCGCTGTTGGAGCGGAACGGACGTATCGTTCGCTTCCTGTAAAACACGACCATTAAAACTAAGCCAACTAATATCGCGAGGAATAAGCATGCAAGGTTATAATTAACTCAAATCTAAACAGTGGAGGGAGTGGAAAAGAACCTCCACTATTAATTTAATAATTGTTTCATATTGAACCCCAAAAACAATGAATGGCGAACTAATTATTCATAATTCGGCGAGAGGATACCTCTTCATACAATGTATGGATAAGTCCGTCAGCCAATCCAATCTTTGGCACATAAATTTCTTCTGCATCAGCCCACCGCATCGCATTAATATAGATCTGTAATGCGGGAACAATGACATCAGCTCGGTCCTCACGCATTTTATAAATATCCATCCGCTCCTCCATTGTTAAAGCCTCTAACTCTTTGTAATACTCTTTCAAAAGATCAAGATCTAACGGCTTCCCCTCCTTCCGTTTTGACAAATTAAAAACCTTATTGATATTACCTCCAGAACCAATTGCGGTCACCTGATGATACCCTTTTGTTTTAGATCGTAGGTACTCTTTCATCTCCTCCCAATGTGAGTTTTTGACTTGCCCTTTTAACAACCGAATAGTTCCGATATCGAATGATTTTTTTGAAATTAATTCGCCATCACTAAAAAAAGTAAGCTCAGTGCTTCCCCCTCCCACATCAATATACAAGTATGATGCAGAGTCATCCATATAGTCTGCTATATGGTTTTCATAAATCAGTGTAGCCTCTTCATCACCACTGATCACTTTTACAGTCAAGCCTGTTTCGGCCTTAATTTTTTGAAGGATTTGTGAGGTATTAGTTGCATCACGCATAGCCGAGGTAGCACAAACCTTTACATTTTTAATTCCATATACCTCTAACAGCAACTTATAGGATAAAAGCGTTTTTGTTAGCTGCTCAGCTTTTAAGGCAGAGATGAAACCTTTTTCAAAAACATCAAAACCTAAACGAAGAGGCACCCTTACCAATCCTGTTTTAATAAAAGTTGGCTTTGACTTTGGGTTTTCAATAACATCTGTAATTAACAAACGAACAGCGTTACTCCCTATATCTATTGCAGCTAATTTCACTCCAATTAATTTGTTATCAGTCGATTCTCAAATATACTAGTCGGCGGGGTAATTTGTTTTATTATGTTGAAAATGTATTCAACATTTTCATTCACTTTTCGATAACATAGGTTTAATAGTGGGGTAACAAATAAGTTTTTCTTTTGAAAAACCCAACATGACTAGACGAACGCTAGACGTTGTTGTTCTGAGTGACATCCACCTTGGTACTTATGGCTGTCATGCAAAAGAACTGGTTCATTATCTCAAAAGCATTTCTCCTCAATTACTCATTCTTAACGGTGATGTCATTGACGGTTGGCAATTTAGCAAAAGCTACTTTCCTACTGCGCATATGCAGGTTATTAAAGAGATCCTGGACCTTATGAGCAGAGGTACTAGGGTTATTTATATCACAGGCAATCACGACGAAATGCTGCGTCGCTATAGTGACCTTTCATTAGGCAATTTCCAGTTGACAGACAAATTGGTAATTGAGATGAATGGGGAGAAAACATGGATTTTTCACGGTGATGTTTTTGATGCAACCACAAAAGGCAGTGCAAAAATTATAGCCAAATTAGGAGGCGTTGGTTACGACTGGCTGATTCTTGCCAATCGCTTTATAAACTGGGTATTAACCAGGTTGGGTCAGCCTAAAATGAGTTTGAGCAAACAAGTAAAGAACGGCGTCAAAAAAGCGGTTCGCTGGATTGCCGATTTTGAGCAGACAGCCGCTGAACTAGCTATTGATAAGGGATACGACTATGTAATCTGTGGGCATATTCATCAACCTCAACAAAGAGTCATTAAGACGAATTCCGGACAGGTCACTTATTTGAATAGTGGCGACTGGATTGAAAATCTAACTGCCTTGGAGTACAATAATAAAGAGTGGAAAATCTACCACTATCAAGAGAATGATTTTGAAATGGCACCTGTTATTAGTATACAAAAACAATTACCAGAGCTTAATGTATTAACAGACGAGGTAGGCTTACATATTCATCAACTCCCTTTCTAATTATTCCTTACATGAAAATATTCTATGCTGTACAAGCTACCGGTAATGGGCATATAAGCAGAGCAATCACACTTCTGCCTCACCTAGAAAAAAAGGGGGCCGTGGATGTTTTTCTTAGTGGTAGCAACAGCCACCTGAATCCTCAACTCCCGATACGATTTAGAAGCAAGGGAATAAGTTTGTACTATAACAATAAAGGGGGGCTCGATTATGGGAGAATAGCCTTGCAGCGAAATCTTTTCAATGTCATGCGGGAAGTCAAGCAGTTGCCTGTAGAAAAATATGATTTAGTTATAAACGACTTTGATTTCATCACTTCTCTTGCCTGTAAAATAAAAAAAATCCCCTCTGTACACTATGGGCATCAGGCAAGCTTTCACTACCGTGAAACGCCCAGGCCCATCAATAAAAGCTGGCATGGAGAGCTGCTGCTAAAAGATTATGTAAGAGCAAGCCATCATATTGGACTTCATTTTGAAAAATACCATCCCTCAATTTTTGGCGCGGTAATTAAAGAGCAATTTCTAGTTGCTACTCCCTCTGATAACGGGCATATCACAGTGTACTTGCCAGCGCTTAATCAAA
>DDPN01000107.1:0-22362 GCA_002342205.1 Chitinophagaceae bacterium UBA2467
CCAGTTATTTGTAAACAGAGTTCCCTGGTTGGGCATATGATCAATGCACTGGGCTGTCTAAACTGAGGGTCGACCAGTTGCAATAAAGGGAGGCCAAAAGCAGCCGTTTTTCCAGTTCCTGTTTGTGCTAATCCAATAAAGTCTTTTGTTCCTTGAAGTAAAACAGGAATTGCCTTTTCCTGTATGGGAGTTGGGGTGGTAAATCCCAGTTGTGTTACTGATTTTACGAGTTGAGCGTTTAATCCGAGCGTTTCAAATGTATGCATGTGTAGTATTAGAAGAAAAAAAAGAAAGCCGTTCCCGGGGGAACGGCCTTCGGCAATTACTTGCGCAATAATTACTTAGCTGTAGTGTCAGCAGCAGCAGCTGTAGTATCATGNNGCAGTTGTGTCAACAGCAGCAGCAGTTGTGTCAACAGCAGCAGCAGTTGTGTCAACAGTTGCAGCAGTTGTGTCAGCAGCAGGAGTAGCTTCTCCACCGCCATTGCAAGCTACCAAAGTAGCAGCGATGAAGGCAATTGCAAAAAACTTCTTCATTTGGTTTAGTTTTTGTGTTTTGTGAAATATTTCGCGAATTTATACCCTTTTTTGCAAAAGGTAACCCGTTATGGCTGATTTTTTTTTAGAATCCACCCCGGGTTACTATTTTTAAAAACTTGTATTAAAAAAAGAGCGGATCGTGAAACCTGAATTGATAGACAACGACCTACTTAAAGGGCTGGCGGAGGGAGATCGGAAGAGTATTGAATTGATTTACAAGAGTCATTTCAATATGATCCAGACCCTGGTCATCAATAATAGTGGGTCATCAGATGACGCGAGAGATATATTTCAGGAGGCACTAGTAGTTCTTTATGAGAAAGTTCAGATGGGTTCCTTTGAATTGAACTGTCAGCTTAAAACCTATCTCTATTCGGTTTGCAAAAGATTGTGGCTCAAAAGGTTACAGCAAAACAGCCGATACGTTACACCAGACGTAGAGGTGGAATTAACGGTGAGTGTGGAAGAAGACATGGCTGCACACGAAAAAAGAGATGCCGATTATGAACTGATGAATAAGGCCATTGGAAACCTGGGTGAACCCTGCAAAAGCTTGTTGGAGGCCTATTACATCAACAAAATGAATATGCAGGACATCGCTTCGCAGTTTGGGTATACCAATGCGGACAATGCCAAAAACCAGAAATACAAATGCCTAATGCGTTTGAAAAAGATATTCTTTACGCAGTATAAAAATGGAAATGAAAATGGATGAGTTGCGGTTATTGGATTCGGTAGAACGTTACATCAGAGGAGAAATGAATCCTGATGAGCGCGTGCAGTTTGAGCAATTGCGTAAAAGCAATGCCGAGGTTGATCAATTGGTGGTTGAGCATACTTTTTTTCTACAGCAAATGAACCGACTGGGAGAAAGAAAGCGTTTTCGGACATTACTCAATGATATTCACCTTCATTTAGCGGAGGAGGGGCAAATCAATTCTGCCCGCCTACAAGGAAAAGCAAGAGTAGTTTATCTATGGAACCGCTACAAACGTGTCAGTGCCATTGCCGCGTCTATTGCAGTGATCACTACACTTGTACTTACTTCTCTTGTGTGGATTATTTCACCAAACTCTCCGCACACAAAATTTGAGGAGCTCAATAAAAAGTTTTCTCTACTGGAAGACAAAACACGCAAACAGGCTTCCGAAATTGATCGAATCAAAAAGAAAACAAGTTCTGTTCCGCAAAATATTCCATTCACCACAGGAGGAACTGGATTTATGATCGACACGAAAGGATATCTTGTTACCAATGCCCACGTAATTGAAGACGCCAAACAAATCGCGATACAAAATAATAGAGGAGAATATCTTGTAAAAGTTGTCTATCAAGATGTAGAAAGAGATCTTGCTATTTTAAAAGTTGATGACGAAAACTTCAAATCCTATAGCAACCTTCCCTATGGGTTTAGCAAACAAGCTGGAAAGCTAGCAGAACCCATTTTTACGTTAGGATACCCCCGCAATGAAGTGGTGTATAGCCAGGGATATTTGAGTGCTCGTACCGGATACAACGGCGACACATTAAGTTGCCAAATTGAAATCGCTGCTAATCGAGGAAATAGCGGCAGTCCAATTTTAAATAAGCGAGGTGAAGTAATCGGAATTCTCAACGGAAGACAAACTGACGCACAAGGATTTGCATTTGCTGTTCAGAGCAAGTATATCCTCGACGTAATTGAAACCATGAAAAAAGAAACAGAAATAACTTCTGTACGTATACCTTCCCGTTCTTTAATTAATGGTCTGGATAGAACAGAGCAAGTAAAAAGAGTACAGGACTACGTTTACATGGTTAAAGTAAACTAAGCCCAAATTGATTGCGGATACTCCCCTGCATCAATCAGTTGCTGTAAACTATTTTGCACAAATGGTGCATCCTCTTTGTAAGTGACACCAAACCAATTTGAGGTAGTAGATACCACTTTCACGGTACCGCCCTCCTTTATGAATTGATCAGCAACCAAGGGTATAAAGAATTCTGACTTCAATTCTTGTCCATTCTCTTTCAAAAAAGAGGCGAACTGTCTTTCTGTATGTGAAAAAAAGGAAGGATCAAAGCACCAAAAATTCATAGAGACTTTTGTGTCTTCACCAAGTGTTGATGGTGTTAACCCATCCTCACAAGTGATTGCATGATCAACCCTTGCAATATTGATTCGTTCTGTAATTCCAGCCAAATCTCCCTGCTGGTCAAGCATACACACTCCTCTATTGACCGTACCATATGCTGACAGAGTGGAAGTGAGATCATAGCCTACAATTGCATATGTAGAAGCAGTACAAGACTGCTGCAAAAATTGAGCAGCTTGTTCAAAAGCATTGCGACCATAAAAATCATCAGCATTAATCACTGCAAAGGGCTCTTTCACTACCTCCTTTGCACAGAGCACAGCATGCGCCGTTCCCCAAGGTTTAGTGCGTTCTGCAGGAAATGAATAGCCATTTATGTGAGAGTCCAACTCTTGGAATACATATTCAGTTTGAATGCGCCCTTTTAGTTTTGGCTCAAATAAAGATTGAAACTGTTCTGCAAACTGACTTCTGATGATAAATACTACTTTCCCAAACCCTGCTCGAATGGCATCATAAATTGAATAATCCATGATGGTTTCTCCAGCAGGGCCAAATGATTGAACTTGCTTCATACTTCCATAACGAGAGGCCATGCCAGCCGCCAGAATTACCAGGGTGGGTTTCATAGGATAAATTTTGCCGGGCAAATTTACACGTAATTTCGACAATCGCTTTGCATGCAACTTATTCAACAAAATTTAGCCACCATTGATCCAATTGTACTGGATGAATTGTCCGCTCAAGGACTTATTGCCGAAGTTTTGAGATTAGACAAAGTGCATCCAGTAATTTCTGGAAACAAATGGTTCAAATTGCAATTTTATTTACAGGAAGCAGTACAGTCAAATAAGAAACATATACTCACTTACGGGGGGCCCTGGTCTAATCACCTGGTTGCAACGGCAGCGGCCTGCAAGGAATTGGGATTACGATGTACCGGTGTTGTGAGAGGGGAATCGCCTAAACAACTCACCCCAACACTACAAGAGGCAGCGTCGTGGGGCATGAAAATTGAATTTATTTCAAGAGCAGATTATTCAACTCAAAAAAGAAAATACAGCAGTACGCAGTCTGATCTATATGTTATTCCAGAAGGCGGGTATGGAAAACTTGGAGTGAAGGGAGCAGCCACACTTTTTTCTTTAACCAAAGAAAAGTCATACACACATCTACTTTGTGCCGTTGGAACTGGGACCATGCTAGCAGGTCTACTTACAATGGCACCTAAAAGTTGTCAATGCATAGGCATCCCTGTACTCAACGGAGCAAATGCGCTTGAAGAGGCAATTCAGCTACAGACCGCTTCCGATAAAAAAAACTGGAGACTGGAAACAGGATTTGAATGGGGCGGCTACGCAAAACATCCTCCGCAACTAATACAGTTCATGAATTCTTTTTTTAAGAAAACTAATATTCCCACTGACATTGTATACACGGGCAAACTTTTTTACGCCTTTACCCAATTAGTTGAGAAAAATTATTTTGAAAAAAATAGCCGCATTTTATTAATACATAGCGGAGGATTACAGGGAAATCGATCCCTTTCTGCGAGTCAACTTGATTTTAGCTGACAGCTGCGCTTCCTTTGTATCTTTGTATAGTCCTGCTTTACCTATTATGCCAGCAAATCGATTATTCAACCTTGTTTTTTTAATATTTAGTCAGCTATTTAATCCATTGCTCGCACAAAATCCTCTTCCTGATTTTACGGTAAAAGATATTGGGAGAGATCGCTATGTGATCAGCTGGATCAACAATTATCCTTACACCGCACAAATTACTATTCAACGTTCTTTTGACAGTACTAGAGGCTTTAAGAGTATTCTAACAGTTCCAGATCCAACTACCAAACAAAATGGATATGCAGATAATAAGGCTATTAATGACCACATGTATTACCGGCTGTACATATTGTTGGACAATGGCCATTATTTATTCTCTGCTGCAAAAAAGCCTGTAAAAGATTTTACCACAGAAGAATCGAGTGAAAATAAGAAGCCTATAGCACCCCAAACTCCCTTAGAGATTGAAGAAAAAAAAGCAGCCCCTGAAATCAATTCAAAAAAAGAACCTTTACAAAAAGTAATTGAGGATCCCATTTCTGTTCAAACAAAAACAACTTCAGTTATACCCCCTACACTCATTGAAAAGTCAACAAAACAAGATAGTGTTAGTGCCAGCAGCACGCCACTCCTAGAAGTGAAAAGAATTGAACCTGTAGTGCATAAAATCATTCCTGATCGAGCAGGAGACTCTGCTAAAATGCCCACAGCTGTTACAACAAAGGAGGAGCCCAATGCATTTGCCCCCTCGCTCTATGTCTTTTCACACCCCGATGGAAATATTAGGATCCAAGTTCCTAATCGTGCGCGATTAGCACGTTATAGAATCAAATTTTATGAATCAGACCAGCGGTTTCTATTTGAATTAAAAAATCTACCCGCACCCAGTTTTCAGCTAGATAAAATAAATTTTCTACATGCTGGATGGTTCTTATTCGAATTGTACGAGGATAGTCGGCTTATTGAAAAACACAAAGTGTATCTCGATAAACCCTAATCAAGTGTAGCTGATTTCTACTCCAAATACCTGCTCAAATTTCTTTAGCACTTTTTCTTTTACTTCAGCAACTGTTAAGGTTACGCCAAGTTCTTTTTGCAATGAGGTTACAGACTTGTCTGGTATTCCACAAGGGATTATATGATTGAAATAAGAAAGGTCATTTGAAATATTTAAGGCAAATCCGTGCATGGTAATCCACCGACTACAACGTACACCCATTGCGCAGATTTTTCTAGCCCGACCGGGAATACCCGGGTCTAACCATACTCCTGTTTCCCCCGAGGAACGCTCCCCTTTTAAACCATATTCTTGCAGCGTAAGTATTATGACTTCTTCCAACTCACGTAAATAACGTCCAATATCTCTATAAAACTGTTCCAGGTCAAAAATGGGATACCCAACTAGTTGCCCTGGTCCATGATAGGTAATATCACCTCCACGATTAGTCTGAAAAAAGGCAATTTGACGCTCCTGCATTTCTTGCTCATCAATCAACACATGCTCGCGCTTTCCACTCTTACCTAGCGTGTAAACGGGAGGATGCTCAACAAACAATAAATGATGCGCAGGAACCAAACCTTGCGCTTTTTGCGCAATACTCTGTTGAAGTATGTTTTCCTGCAGATCCCAAGCCTGCTGATAATCGAGCAAACCGAGATCCCTATATAACACTTGAGGAGTCATGAATTGCAAATTTACCTACAAAGTTTGAAGCTTTACCTTTGCGATTATGAACAACGAAACGCTCGATCAAAAATTGGATAGTTCAGATGAACTATTTGAGCGCTTTTCCTTACAAGTTGACAAAGGGCAAGAAGCCCTCCGTATTGATAAGTTTTTAGCTAACCGCATCGAAGGAGCTAGTCGTAACAAACTCCAGCAAGCCATGAACCTGGGAATGGTCCAGGTAAATGGGTTACCCGTCAAAGCCAATTACAAGATAAAACCACAGGATCAAATTGTAATTTATTCTGATATAAGCCCAGAACAAACTGAGGTTACACCCGAAAAGATGGACCTCAATATAGTGTATGAGGATACTGCACTGATGGTCCTAAACAAACCTGCAGGAATGGTAGTTCATCCAGGCAGTGGCAACTATCATGGAACATTATTAAATGGCGTAGCCTGGTATTTACAGCAAAACAACCCGGCCCTCTCGGAAGAAACATTGCCTCGCTTTGGCATGGTTCATCGAATCGATAAAAACACAAGCGGTTTGCTAGTACTAGCAAAAACAGATGTAGCAATGCGACAGTTAGCCAAACAATTTTTTGACCACACGGTGAAAAGAGAATACGTCGCATTGGTGTGGGGAAATGTAGAAAATGATAGCGGAACTATTCGCGCACACGTTGGAAGACATCAACGATTTAGAAAACTATTTGAAGCATACCCAGATGGAGAACACGGCAAAGAAGCAATTACCCATTATGAAGTGCTAGAAAGATTTGGGTATGTAACGCTTATTCGATGCAAACTGGAAACTGGTCGTACGCACCAGATACGCGTGCATATGAAATATCTGGGCCACCCCTTATTCAGTGATGACTTTTATGGGGGTGATAAGATTGTGAAAGGAACAATTTATGCGCGCTATAAACAATTTGTAGAAAACTGCTTTGCAATTTGCAATCGCCAAGCACTTCATGCACGAACATTAGGATTTATTCATCCAGTTACAGAAGCGGCTTTACACTTTGAATGTCCCGTTCCTTCTGATATGGAAGAGGTAATTGAAAAGTGGAGAAAGTATGCTACTACCCTTCCCCGCTAAAACAGTTAATTTTTAAAATCGTAGAGCGTTGCAGTAAACACTCCTCGTTCTCTTTCTTTAAAAGGCACATCCCAATTACCAACATAACGAAGCACAGAAGGAACCACCCAATTTTTATACCGCATCAGTTCAGCTTCAATATCAACTGAAAAATCATAAAAGCCTGCATTGTAACTCATCGTATAATGACGAGCTAATACTTCCATGGTTCGTACACTAAACCAAGTAATCATTTTGTCGATGACCATTTTATCTCGTTGGCCCGGCCGCAAGTCGGACTTAGCTTGAATAGAGAAAAGATAACAAGGCTCACCCCGATAATCAACATAGTCAATGGAGAAATCATAGAGAGAGCGATGTTGCTGATCAAATACGTCCACTTTATCTCCTACAAATGGAATTCCAGGAATTTTTTTGCCGGGGTTGAATAAAAGCATTTTTAATTGTTCCTTATGGCGTGCCAATCCTTTTGCTTGCTGCGCCTGAAATGTTTTACCAGCTACCACATTGTCTTCACCGCATACCGTTCCTTTCGCAAAAAAAAGCGAACTATATAACGCAGCAGTATAGTAAGAGTAAGATCCATCGCGCTGGTAAAAATCGCCCTGCACTTTTTCTTGTAGAACCTCTGTTCGACGACAACTGCCTTCACGATGCTGCCTTGTCTTACTTAACATTCGCGCTACAGGACGTGATTTTTTATCTTTTAAAAGAATATCATTGCTAGAGGTGAATTCTAATATACGCAGGTTACGAAATGCCTTATAAAATGTGGTATCATTTTTTACTTGCGCAATAAAACGAGCTACGTCCAGCTTACTATCCAGGACTACTTCTGACAAACTGATTAGTTGACGTAATCGTGTTGCATCGGCTGAATCTGCAGCACTAGATTGGGCGAACCCAACTTGCATAAATCCTACTAAAAATGCGAGAAAAAAAAATCTCATAGATGAAATTTCATCTTGTAGTCAACAGCTACTTTTCCTTTGGTAATATCAGTAAGCTTGCCTTTTAGCAATTTTCTTTTTAGGGGAGATATATGATCGATGAATAGTTTTCCTTCAATATGATCATATTCATGCAAAATAACACGCGCAGTTATGCCTGTAAAAACTTGCTCGAATGGCTCAAACTTTTCATTCATATACTGCAAGCGCACGGTGGATGGACGACTCACAGACTCATGAATCTTAGGGATACTCAAACAGCCCTCTGAATACGGCCAGGGTTCACCGGATAGCTCCAGAATTTTGGCATTGATAAAAACAGCTTTAAGACCGGGTTTGTCAGGGTAATTTTTTTGCTCAGATTCTTCCATCGATTCAAATAACTGTAGCGTATCCACTGTGAACACCCGAATTGGCTGGTTAACCTGAGGGGCAGCCAATCCTACTCCATTACTGGCATACATTGTTTCCCACATATCCTCAATAAAGCGCTCTAAATCTATTTGACCTGGAGTAATGGGGCTAGCCACATTTCTCAAAACCGGATGTCCATATGCTACGATAGGAAGTGTCATTATACATGCAAAGTTACGTTCCCTGAATGGAACGGAGATAATCTTGCAATAGGATGGTAGCTGCTATCTCATCTACGATCTTTTTATCCCTTCGGTCTTTCTTTTTTAGGCCCATTTCTAGCATTGCATCTTTGGCCAACTTAGAGGTATAGCGCTCATCTACCTTGACAATGGGAATTTGGGGAAAGTGCTTTGCCAATAAAGCAATTCCCTTTTCTGCAATTACAGTTCCATGCGTAGGAGAATCATCCCAATTGGTTGGCCAACCCACAACAAAGCGTTCAACTTCTTCTTTTTTTAAATATTCTTTCACAAAAGCAAGTAAGGTATGAGAATCAATTGTGGTCAATCCTGTTGCAATTAGTTGTAATGGGTCTGTAACAGCTATACCGGTTCTTTTTCCACCCAAATCAAATGCCATGATCCTTGCCATATTCAATGCTATGTAAACAAATCAACAATAACAAAAAAGGAAAAAATAACAGAGGCTAACCCGTTTGCTGTCATAAAAGCCAAATTTACTCGGCTTAAATCATGTGGTCTGACTAGTACTTGCTGGTAAACTAATAATGACCCATAAAGTATTGCTCCCACCCAATAAATGATGCCAAAACCCCCGCTCCAACCAGCAGTAGCGATTAAAAAAAAGCTACAAACATGTAGTATGCGCGATACCAGCAACGCTTTTGATTTCCCCACCCAGGAAGGAATCGAGTACAGTTGTTGTGAACGATCAAAGTCAACATCCTGTAGCGCATAGATTATATCAAATCCACTAACCCAACAAATAACTGACAAAGAAAAAAGAACAGGCACCAGAGAAAATTGTCCAGTTACAGCCAAGTAAGCGCCAATAGGGGCTAGAGAAAGACCAAGCCCTAATATTAAGTGACAAAGCGGAGTAAACCGCTTGGTATAACTATACCCGAGTATTACTGCAAGCGCAACAGGAGACAAAATAAAACAGAGCGAGTTAATCAGTAGTGCAGTCAGAACAAATAAAAGCGCCATCACCACCGTAAATGAAAGTGCATGTGAGGGACGTATGATCCCTTTAGGAATTTCACGTGTAGCCGTGCGAGGATTCAAAGCATCATAATATCGATCCAGGTAACGATTAAATGCCATTGCAGCACTTCTTGCGAAAACCATACAGGCAATAACCAAAATAAATAGGGTGCCAAGTTGAGCTACGGTATACTGATGCACATTGTTTTTGATTCCTAAGAAAAATCCAATAAACGCAAATGGCATCGCAAAAATGGTATGCGAAAACTTAACTAAACTAAAGTAACTGGCCACTTGTTTAAGCATTCGACAAGGATGTTTTAATTTTCTTTCGAACCAGCTCCCACAAAACAACGCCAGCAGCAGTAGCAATATTTAGTGAATGTTTCATGCCTAATTGTGGAATTTCGACAACAGCATCACATTGCTCAAGTGTTGACAGCTCTACTCCACTTACTTCATTTCCAAGGATGATAGCCATGCCATCATTTTCTACTTCCGTAAGTTGATGCAACGGAATACTCGTATCGGTTTGCTCTGCAGCAACCATTTTGTATCCTTTCCCACGAATGGAAAGGATTGCTTCGTCCATCGTTTTAAAATGTAGCCAGCTAACAGAATCTTCTGCCCCCAAGGCAGTTTTTCTAATCTCCTTATGGGGCGGAAATGCAGTATATCCTACCAGGTAAATTGCCTCAATCAAGAAGGCATCCCCTGTTCTAAATACACTACCTACATTATAGGCGCTTCGGATATTCTCAAGGACCACAATAATTGGAGTTTTTTTGAGATCTCGCAGCTCCTCTATTGACTTTCTCCCCAATTCTTCCAGTTGCAGTTTCCGCATAAGGCGAAGGTAAGCAGGGTTCCTTATTTTTGTCATCTTTCCTACCCAATCCTCATGGCAAAAAAAGCTTCTGGCGAAACTCCAATGATGCAACAGCATCGATCCATCAAACAAAAGTATCCTGATGCGATTCTTTTGTTTCGTGTGGGAGATTTCTATGAAACATTCGGACAGGATGCGGTTTTAGCTTCTCGAATTTTAGGCATTACATTAACAAAAAGAAATAATGGTGCCGCTGCAGAATCTGAATTAGCAGGATTCCCCCATCATTCACTAGACACTTATTTACATAAGTTGGTAAAAGCGGGACACCGAGTTGCAGTATGTGACCAACTAGAAGACCCCAAGCAAGCAAAGGGTCTTGTGAAAAGAGGAGTGACAGAAATGTTGACGCCGGGTACTACAGTAAATGACAAAATACTGGAACAACGGAACAACAACTTTTTACTCGCTATACATGTAGGAGCTGCAGGTCAATTAGGTTTAGCTTTTTTGGATATTTCCACCGGTGAGTTATTTGTTGCGCAAGGTGATCGCGATTATGCCGATAAGTTGATTCAAGGGTTGCCTACTGCAGAGCTGATTATTCAAAAACAACACCAGCATCAACTCAAAGAACAACTCGGGCTTAAAACATATACTTATACACTTGATGAGTGGATCTTTGATGAGACATATACAAGAGAATTATTGATCAAGCACTTTCAAGTGCAATCGTTGCAAGGATTTGGCGTGGAAGAATTAACCCTTGGTCAAATTGCAGCAGGAGCTCTTTTCCACTACTTGAAAGAAACGGACCATCCGCATCTCCACCACATTATTCGGATGCAACGCATAGATCGGCATTCATTTTTATGGATGGATCGTTTTACAATCAGAAATCTGGAGCTCATTTATCCCTCTCGTGAAAACACCCCTACTCTATTATCTGTTATTGACAATACGCAGACCCCAATGGGAGGTCGTCTATTAAAAAGATGGCTATTGTTTCCCTTAATTGAATTAGAAAAGATTAAGGAGAGACTAGATGCTGTTGAATACTTAATTCAAGAAAAGGATCTCAAAACTGAACTGCTCAATTCTTTGAATCAATTGGGAGACCTTGAGAGACTAGCTGCCCGTCTTGCCCTACGAAAAGTAAATCCAAGAGAGGTTCGATCACTCGCTGAATTCTTAAAGCTAACTGGTCTAATCTATTCCCATCTACAAAAAACCAACCAACACACTCTTAAAAAAATTGGAGAGCAACTTGATCCATTATCCGACACCTATCATTTAATAAATTCAACGCTTCAAGAAAATCCCTCGGTACAACTACAAAAAGGAAGCGTAATTGCAAATGGCGTCAACCAAGAGTTGGACGAATTAAGACAGTTGGCAGCCAACGGCAAGAATTACTTACAAAATATTCAAGAACGAGAAGCTGCTCGCACCGGAATTTCATCGTTGAAAATTGGCTTTACAAGTGTATTTGGTTACTACTTAGAGGTGACTCATGCGCACAAAGAAAAAGTACCTACTGATTGGATCCGAAAGCAAACCTTAACGAATGCAGAGCGTTACATTACAGCTGAGCTGAAAGAATATGAAGAGAAAATTTTAGGTGCTGAGGAAAAAATGCTAAAAATAGAGGGAGAGTTATTTGACCAGCTACTAGATAAATTACAGTCACATATTTCTACTTTGCAAAAGAATGCGCAGGCAATAGCCATCGTAGACTGCTTTTGCTGTTTTGCAAACAATGCCATTCAATATAATTATTGCAAACCTGTCGTACACACTGATGAAAAGTTAGAGATCTTCAATGGCAGACATCCTGTTATTGAAAGAAACCTGCCCACCGGTCAATCTTACATTGGCAATGATCTGGTTTTAGACAAAGAAAGCCAGCAGCTAATTGTGTTGACTGGGCCTAACATGAGTGGAAAATCTGCCTTACTTCGTCAAACTGCCCTGTTGTGTTTATTAGCCCATATGGGACATTATGTACCTGCCTCGGCAGCAAATGTCCCTATCACTGATAAGATTTTCACCCGAGTGGGGGCAGCCGACAATCTAGCAGGAGGCGAATCCACTTTTATGGTGGAGATGAACGAAACAGCCTCGATTATTAATAATTTAAGCGCCAATAGCTTGGTTTTATTGGATGAGATTGGAAGAGGAACTGCTACCTATGATGGCGTTTCGATAGCTTGGAGCATTGCCGCATTTCTTCACGAATCACCTCACCGGCCCAAGACACTTTTTGCCACGCACTATCACGAGCTAAACGAGTTAGAAGAACAGTTTACAAGAGCTAAAAACTACCACATTACTTATCAAGAGTCAGGAAATAAAGTAATCTTTCTCAGAAAACTTGCTCCGGGTGGCTCCTTACACAGCTTTGGAATTCACGTGGCTCAAATGGCAGGAATGCCCCCTGAACTACTGAGAATGGCTGAAAAAAAACTCGCCGAACTAGAAAAATCAACCCAAAATACGGGGTCTAAAAAAAGCCCCGCCAATTCCACCGGCTCCTCAAATACCCCAAAGGTGCAGCTCTCTATTTTTGAAGCTGAAAACCCCCAACTGGCGGAGTGGAAGGCCTTCTTGGAAACCATTGATATTGAGCGGCTGACCCCTTTAGAAGCCTTGGTTAAACTACAGGAAATCAAAAAGAAAATGGGATAGTTTTTCCCCATTCCACACAGACCTTTTTGAAAAATATTGCCAATCAAAAAATTATACTACTTTTACGAAAATCTGTTTCAATGAAACTGCTCCAGACTACTGCCATTTTGCTATTTTCTGCCGCTCTTTTAACTTCTCTTGGTGCTTGCAACAGAGACAAGGACCTTTTTGTACGCAAAGAGTATGTGCGTTCTGAAGTACCTCTAACCGGTGCTCTCAATTTCCCTCCTAGCTCATCTCCAGCCCTTGGATCAATGGATTTGAACTACAATACAGGGACAAAACTTTTAACCTATACCATTCGTTGGTCAGGCCTATCAGGACCCATTGCAACAACCCCTATCCCAGGTATGTCAATCCATGGAATGGCACCTAGCGGATTTCCTGCTAACCCCATCCAACTATTTACACTATCTAGCATCATTCGTTGCTCAACATTTACAAACAATACTTGCGGAACCTACAGTGGCCGTTTGTTTGTCGACGGCGTGGTAATCACAGAAGAGAATCTTTTGAATGGAGTTTATTATGTTAGTATCAGAACTGCTGCATTCCCGAATGGTGAATTAAGAGGCCAGATTAAATTCTAATTCAAACTTATTTATAAAGTAAACCCCGCCTTGGCGGGGTTTTTTATTATTGTGCATTGAACCAAACGGATTCAGCATTTGTTGCGTCTCCATGGTAATTGATCAACAACTCTTCACCCACCTCAATTGCACGTACAGTTTTAATTCGAATTAATCCTTCTTCAAAGTCCATCTCGTACTCACAATTACTGGGACATCCATGGTTATAAATTGGAACATATCCCAAAGCCATGCAACAGGATTGTCTGTCTTCGCCCCATTCAAAAATATAATCATGCAAAAGGGTCTGATCTAAATGTAATCGATCAGCTGCATTCATTATAATGACTGGCGAAATTTCAATAACACAATTTTCTGCCAATGGAGTTGTGGTAAATACTCCCCTTCCATGTATCAAAGAAGGAGCCACTACCAACGAAGGAAGAATCATGATTTCAATTTGACACGAAGTACGCATTTTCCTTTGTACTTTTGCGGCCATGTCCACGGAGCAAACACCATCCATTTTGGCTTCCGAATTTGAAGCGCTGCTGGCCCAAAATGACCAGTCGCAGCTACATGCGTTCCTGGACGACCAGAACATCAGTGAAGTGGCCGAATTAGTGGAGAAGTTTCCTGAAGAGGATGTGACGATCGTAGCTGCCATGTCCATTCATCGTGCCGCGAGTGTTTTTAAAATTTTAGACCTTTCCAGCCAGAAGAGTATCATTCGAAAACTTCCTGCAAACACTACAGCACTTTTATTAAATGAACTTCCCGCGGACGACCGTACAGACTTCCTTGAAGAACTCCCGAGTAATGTTGTCCGGGAATTGATCAAGTTGCTCGACCCTGAAGAAAGAAAAATCACATTATCCTTATTAGGCTACCCAGAAAATAGTATCGGTCGATTGATGACGCCAGACTATGTTTATGTCTATGCAACCGATACGATTAATGAGGTATTTGCAACAATTCGGAAATACGGAAAGGACAGTGAAACAATCAACGTAATCTATGTAATTAATGAAAAGGGGGAATTAATTGATGACCTCCGAATCAGTGATATCATCCTCAGTCCTCCAAACAAAAAAGTGGCAGAGCTCATTGATGGCAGAGTCATTGCCTTGCATCCCGAAGATGACCAAGAAACTGCCAGTGAGATTTTTAAAATGAACAACCGGGTGGCGTTGCCTGTAGTCAGTCAAAGCAATAAGCTTTTAGGAATCGTAACCATTGACGATATCTTGTGGGTAGCAGGGGAAGAGTTTAGTGAGGATATGCAAAAAATGGGAGGTACTGCCGCGTTAGAAGAACCTTATTTAGATGTGCCGCTATTCAAACTTTACAAAAAGAGAATTATTTGGCTGCTCATCCTTTTTGTTGGAGAGACATTGACTATTGCTGCCATGTCAGGTTTCCAAAAAACATTAGAACATGTGTTGGTGCTTTCAACTTTTATCCCCTTGATTATCTCTAGTGGAGGAAATAGTGGATCCCAAGCGGCTACCTTGATTATTCAAGCCATGGCATTAGGAGAAATTACAGTTCAAGATTGGTGGCGCATCGCGCGTAGAGAAATTCAATCTGGTTTATACATGGGTGTCACACTAGGCCTCATTGGTTGTGGCATTGTACTAGGCGGACATTATTTTTTGAATCTCTTTGGAGAACATTACAGCCAAGTTAGCATCGCCATTGGAGCAGCATTGATAGGAGTAGTACTATGGGGCACGTTGATGGGATCGATGCTTCCACTTTTACTTAAAAGATTAGGTGCTGACCCTGCAGCTTCTTCAACTCCCTTTATTGCAACGCTAGTTGACGTGACTGGTTTATTAATTTATTTTGGCACAGCCTATCTGATGCTAAAAGATGTACTTCTCTAACGTTTTCTTTCTAATTTTTTTTATTAATAAGAGTATACTTATAAAAGTATTCTTTCTGCTTTTTTGATTAAGTCCTTCGAATATATTTGGACAAATTAACCACCTCCTATGTGCGGAATTGTCGGCTATACAGGACATCGCGATGCTTACCCAGTAGTAATAAAAGGATTAAAAAGGCTTGAATACAGAGGCTATGATAGTGCAGGGGTAGCATTACATGAAAAAACACTTCGCGTTTACAAAAAGATGGGAAAGGTTGCTGATTTGGAAGAGCATGCAGTAGGAAAAGACATAAGTGGGAAAACAGGAATAGGTCATACAAGATGGGCAACGCATGGAGAGCCCAGTGATAGAAATGCACATCCCCATCTTTCTTCGAGTGGAAAGCTAGCGATGATTCATAATGGAATTATTGAGAATTATGCTCAATTAAAAAAAGAACTTACACAAAAAGGCTACGAATTTAAAAGTGATACGGACACAGAAGTTCTTTTGAACTTTATTGATGAAATCAAACAAAATAATTCATGCTCTCTTGAAGAGGCCATTCGAGTGGCCCTTAAAAGAGTTACAGGTGCCTATGTGATTCTTTTGCTTGATGCAGAAAATCCCGACACTATCATCGCTGCAAGAAAAGGAAGCCCGCTGGTGATTGGAGTTGGAAAAGGAGAACATTTTTTGGGATCCGATGCCTCACCCATGCTAGAGTATACCAAAGAAGTAGTTTATGTTAATGACTATGAACTGGCAATAGTAAAGCCCGATGAATTGATTTTAAAAAATCTGGGTAATGAAAAGCTAACACCTTATGTACAAAAGCTCGATATTGAATTAGCGGCAATTGAAAAAGGCGGGTACGACCATTTTATGCTCAAAGAAATTTTTGAGCAACCTCGTACCATTTATGATTGTTTACGCGGTCGTCTAGATGCATCAAAAAATAAAATCACTTTAAGCGGCATTGAACAATACGCCAAGGAGATATGCGCTGCCAACCGAATTATTATGATTGCTTGCGGAACCAGTTGGCATGCAGGCCTAACTGCAGAATATATTTTTGAGGAATGTTGCAGAATTAACGTAGAAGTAGAATACGCTTCTGAATTTCGATATAGAAACCCCATCATCAATCCCGGTGATGTTATCATTGCCATTTCTCAAAGCGGAGAAACAGCTGATACACTAGTTGCCATAGAAAATGCAAAAGCAAAAGGTGCCATTATTTTAGGAGTCGTCAATGTAGTTGGCTCTTCCATTGCAAGAATGAGTCATGCAGGCGCTTATACACATGCGGGACCAGAAATTGGAGTGGCTTCCACAAAAGCTTTTACGGCACAACTAGCAGTGTTAAGTATGATTGCATTAAAAATTGCACAACTAAAAGGAACGTTATCAGCTGAACGCATCAATACATTATTGAACGAATTGGAAGCAATCCCCGAAAAAGTAGAAAGTATATTAGCCAATACGGAACCAATCAAAAAAATTGCACAACAATACGCAACAGCCCGAGACTTTTTATATCTAGGGCGGGGAACTAATTTCCCAGTGGCATTGGAAGGAGCTCTCAAATTAAAAGAGATCTCTTATATACATGCCGAAGGTTATCCTGCTGCCGAAATGAAACATGGTCCCATCGCACTCGTAGACGAGAATCTGCCTGTTGTATTTGTAGCGACTAAAGACAGCTACCATGAAAAAGTATTAAGCAATATGCAAGAGATTCGAGCTCGCAAGGGAAAGGTAATATCGGTTATAACAGAGGAAGATGAAACAGCGGCTAATCTAAGCGAGTCAGTAATGCAAGTTCCTCCATGCGACGAAATGCTCGCTCCTCTTTTAACAGTCGTTCCCCTACAACTCCTCTCCTATTACATAGGTGTTGCCAGAGGTTGTGATGTTGACAAGCCACGCAATCTTGCAAAATCAGTGACGGTGGAGTGATTAACTTAATCCTTATCCATGAATAGTATTAACAAACAACCTCTTTCATCCTTGGGATTTGGATTTATCGATCCAGCCTTTATTCCAAAGGGAAAAGATGAATATTACCTGCGTAATAGGCAGCATCGCACAAAAACGAGATATAGGAAATTAACTGCAAAGGAAATTCAGGTTTTAGTCCGAAATGATAACAGTGCGGACGACTGGAACAACCTTGAAGTTTCTCCTTTATTTGAACCTAAGCTGGTAAAACGATGTAGCTTTTTTGGTAAAATAAGAATTGGCAAGCTAGAACCTTTCTTTCATGAGTTTAACAATCTTCGCATGCCAGTTGGTATTTACAATAGCACCATCATCAGTTGTGACATCGGTGATAATGTTGTGATTGACCAGATTAGTTTTATGAGTCATATCATTACAGGAAATGATGTCATGCTAGTCAACATCAAAGAACTCTCCAGCACTGACCATGCTAAATTTGGAAATGGGGTCGTAAAAATAGGAGAAGACCCCTCTGTACGTATCTGGATGGAATTAGCAAATGAGAACGGAGGAAGAAAAGTGCTTCCCTTTAATGGCATGCTTGCTGCCGATGCATGGATTTGGTCTAAATACAGAGATGACAAAAAGCTATTAGATAAATTTCAGGAGTTCACCGATGATAAATTTGATCGCAAGCGGGGGTATTATGGTAAAATTGGAGATCGTACCGTTATCAAAAATTGTGATATCATTAAAGATGCTTGGATAGGTTCTGATGCTTATATCAAAGGAGCAAATAAACTTAAGAATATTACTATACTATCCTCTCCTGAGGCCTCTACGCAAATTGGTGAGGGATGTGAGCTAGTAAACGGAATTGTTGGCTATGGTAATAGAATATTCTATGGAGTGAAAGCCGTTCGTTTTGTGATGGGCACAAATGCCCAATTAAAGTATGGGGCCAGATTGATCAACTCCTACTTAGGTGACAACTCAACAATTTCATGTTGCGAAGTACTTAACTCGTTGATTTTTCCCGGACATGAACAACATCACAATAACTCATTTTTGTGTGCCGCAACCATTCAGGGACAAAGCAACATGGCCGCAGGAGCAACGCTTGGTTCTAATCATAATTCAAGAGCCGCAGATGGTGAACTAGTTGCCGGAAGAGGATTTTGGCCAGGGCTTTGCGTAAGTATTAAACATAACTCAACATTTGCCTCCTATACTCTGCTCGCAAAAGGAGATTTTCAATATGAACTAAATGTTCCAATTCCTTTTTCATTAGTTAGCAATAGCCTGGACAACAAAGAACTTCACATTATGCCAGGATATTGGTTCTCTTACAATCTTTATGCACTTGCACGAAATAGTGAAAAATTTGTAGACCGGGACAAGAGACTAGATAAAACCATTTACCTGGAGTATGATTTTCTAGCCCCAGATACTATAAACGAACTGTTGCAGGGGCTATCAATACTTGAATCAAGTGTTGGACGCGCTTTTCAGTCAAAAACAAAAAAGGCAACAGCTAAAAATGATATGGTGGTTGGTAGAAAAGAACTACTAGCTGCTGCAAAATGGATCGAAAACACTCCTATTTATCTTGAAAATATTGAAAACAGTAAAAGGCCAGTTAAGCTATTAAAAGTGCAGGCAGCCTATGATAATTTTAGAAAGCTGGTTCGTTATTATTGCATTAAGGAGCTAATCGGATCGACTCGGTCGTACAACAATTTCCTGAAATCATCACAAGCACTGCTTCAAAAAAATAAAGGCAAACGGGAAGACTGGATAAATGTAGGAGGACAATTAGTACGCAAAAAAGCACTTGAGCAACTTAAGTCTGGGATAAAAAATGGGAAAATAAGAAGTTGGGACGAGGTACACGAATGGTATCAACAACAAAGTAAAAAGTACAAGCTTGACAAGCTTAATCATGCTGCTGCTGTCCTATTAGAAATTACAAGAATTGAACCAGACCAATTCAATAAAAAAAGACTACTATCGCTTTTAGAAGAAGCAAAAGAAATAGAAAACTGGATTGCAAGACAAATCACTCACTCCAGACAAAAAGACTATCTCAATCCTTTCCGAAAAATGCTCTACGAGACAGAAGCTGAAATGAAAGAAGTAATAGGTACATTAGAAGAAAATCCTTTCATCCAAAAACAAAATGAAAAAAGGCAAAAGTTTACCAATCAAATTGAAATGATAAAAGGACATCTTCTGAAAGCGTAATACATATTACGATCGATCAGAAATATACACTTGGGATAAATCGCGAATTTCTTTCACGCGCTTCACTCCCAATTTTTTTAAGATCCGATGCTGATGCGTGCCAATTGTAGAGGAATGTAGTTTCATAATATTTGCAATTTCACTCACATAGTATCCCTCTATTAAAAAATGACAGATTTCCATTTCTCTTGCAGATAATTTATCAAAGGGATTAGGAGTACGTTTTTGTAATAAATCTTCCGCTAGTCGATTAAGCAAGGTTGGGCTTAGATAAAAATCACCTTTGGATACAGTTTTGATACAATTGATCAATTCAACTACCGACCGATTTTTTCCAACAAATCCTTTTGCACCTGCTTGTAGTATCCATTTGGCATATATTTTTTCAGAACTAGCCGTAAATACAATAATCGACAGGTCGGGCTTTTTCAACAAGATTTCTTGAATCAAACCCCTAGCATTGACAAATTGCCAATTAATTTCCATGATGATTAATTCACATTCACCCTTTTCAATATATTGGAAGCCTTCTTTCAATGAAGTGAAGGAAACGCAGGTTGCTTTTGGCAATTCCTTTTCAATTACCGCCTCAATGCCCCTAAGAATAATTTCTTGATTGTCGATCAATAAAATTGTCATGATTTGTAGTATTAGTTAAAAATTTTTCAAACTATTACTACAAATTAGTCAAGCGACTCAGCGTGAACTACAGAACTAAATTTATTTTTTTGTAGAAAATTAACGACAGACTATCGTTGTTTGATTAGTAAGGCGCTTGCCACCGGTCTTTCAACCCCATTATCGCCTGGTCTTACTGTTAATCGATTGCCAATAATCATAGATGTTGAGCCTCCTCCATCCAGATTTATTGCATCCGTACATCCCAACGAACGCATCATTGCTGCAAGATCAGCTAAGTTGATTCCTAGATAGCCCGCGCTACTATTATCCCCTTCCACTGCTAGTAAAACCAAACGGCCATTCGCTGTGTATCCAATAGCAGTGCGAGGTCTTGAAGTGGTATTGTTTATACTGATGAGTTCCTCCGCATCAGAAATACGAATAGAACCCCCACGCACTAGCATGGGAGAACCCCCAATTGCAGCTACTGTATTCCAAACAGAACCGCCGGAAGGAAATGTTTCAGTAGGTTGTGGCTGAGGAGCAGCACCCTCAACATTTGGACTTGGCGTCGGATACTGATAAATTAGATCATTACCCGCTCCTACAGAATAAACCCAAGCAGTTGTAGGGGCTCCAGTAGATGTGATTCCAAAAGCGGCCCTCGTTGGATAATACGATGCATTCGACCCATTATAACTTCGAGTAACTGCTTTAATATTTGGAGTAGCAACCACGTTATCATATTTAACCAAACTGTACGACTGGTTGCCTCCAAAATAACCGCCATTGATTGCAACGTAAACTAAACCGGACTCTGCAGCTGCAAACTGGCTTGGTGTCTTTAACGTCGACGAAACCACAGGCTTAAATTCAAAACGACCTGTAGTATAATCTAAGGCAACGCAAAAAGCCTTTACAGTTTTACCGTTATAGAGGGTGTCAAAAGTGAACGCCTGAATGCCAGATGGAAAATTCAGCGACAATGTAGCGGAGTACTTCCAACCCGGAGCTACCGTTATTAACGGTGTAACAGGCGTTGGAGTAGGTGTAGGAGTTGGGTTTCCTCCTCCACCGTTAGATGACTTTGAACAGGCACTACCATATAGGATAACCAAAACGGGCAACAACAATAAATAACGCTTCATAAAAAATTATTGATAAAGATTAAAGGCAACTCGATTTAAAGTTTCGAAATAGAAAAACACTTCCCCCTTAAATCCATTTTCACGATTTAAACGGATCATGCTTTTCATCAAATCAACATCAGCCTGATAGCCATCCCCCAATGAAGTAAGCAGTCCCGGAAATACTTTATCCATCAATGTGTCTGGGATTTGTGTACGTAGCTGCTTTAAAATTTTTTCATACGCCGGTAAGTTATACCGGTAAAGTTGCGGAATGATCCAATCTGCATATCCACCTTTTAACCAGGCTGGCCAGTCTTGCAGATACTCTTCTTTACTCCAGGGAAATATACTTGGCGCCCAAGACACAATACAATCCTTCCGAGCACTCTTTACGGCAGCATATAGTCTTTTTCCAAACGCAGAAAGATGATTCGCTTTCCACTGTATAAAAAGGCTGTCTTTAGGCTGATCGGGAAATTTCTTAGTGGGATTTTCTTTTACAAATAGTGACCGAGTATAACTATCGAATCCACCTTCCGCGGGCATTGCAGGTAGCCGATCGTCGCCCTGAATTCCATCCACCGCATAATTCTTCACCACTTCCAATACCAATGACTGTAAGAAAGATTGTGGTCCGGGATGCAAGGCATTCCACCAATAAAATCCATTCTTTTGCAATAACTCTCCCCGGCTATTTCGCCCGCACCATTCGGGATATTTCTTTAACCACAAAGAACTAGTGTCTTTATAAGCATAGGAAAAACCAAACTCAAACCAAGCATGCACTTTTAACCCTGCGCGATGCCCTTCTTCAATAATTTCTTTCAAGGGGTCTCTTCCTAAAAAATCGGGATGCTGTAGCACTCCAATATGCTGACGCTGCACCTGACTAGGATAAAGCGTATAACCTCCATTCCACACCACTACAAAAAGCGTGTTAAGCCCTGCTTGCTTAGCCTGTTCAACAGCTTTTTTAG
>DDPN01000107.1:22478-29780 GCA_002342205.1 Chitinophagaceae bacterium UBA2467
AATGACAATTGCTGTAAACTGACTAAAATTTTTCATCGCGACTTAATTAGATGCAGTAGAGGCAATTTTATACTCCATGTATCGGTTATATAGATGATGAGCAGCTCCATATACTGATTGTGGGCTCATAAAGTGAGAGAATTCAAAAGTGATGGCCTTATCATATCCAGCTCGAGCAGCCGCTTCTAACTTCAATTTCAATTTTTCAAACTTAATAGGCAAAAACTTGATGGGCATATCTCGATCAAATGACTCTGCATTTGTCCAACACTGCATTCCATACCGATCTGCTAGTTTTTTATTAATACTAAAAAAATCTTCCAACTCATGATAGCTGATATGCCCGTCTTGAAAAGCCACCGCATCAACTGTTCCTTTAACACCATCAAAAATTTCATTCCATTCCCTTTCATGATCCTCTAATGATACTGCGTCAGCTTTTGATAATTGACCAGATGCGGCCAGCACTGCTTTTTTACCATCGATCCAAGGAGAGATGAAGGTAGACAAACCACCACTCACCTCTTTACATTGTCTTCCTAGTGTACTAAATGCCTCGATAGCGCCCTTTGTTTTTCGACTGATTTCCATACTTAGATACCAGCCTTTAAAAGAAGGGTGATGACCATATGTTTTCCAAACCTCATCAATAACATACCGGTTAAGATCGATTTCAGATTGCATATTACCGGTATCCCAATAATGTCCGCTATCATATAACCCAAAATAAAAATGCATGCCATATTTATCTGCCAGCGAACAGAACAACTCTACTAAATCAATGGGAGGTTTAAAACAATTTTGCGTAGAAAGCAGGTAGGCGGAAGGATACGTTAAAAACTCACGATATCCAGAGCGAATTAAAATTACAGTATCGATACCTGCATTTTTCATATGGACAAAATCCTGCTCCCATTCTACAGGTCCCCAATTTTGATGAGGAATATCATGGCTAATCTCGTCTAAAAATGTACCGGTAATTAACATTGTAAATAAATATAGCTACAGTTCTGATTTTGTGTCTGACTTTTTTAAGGGCACCAGTGCACTCACTAAAAAAGCAGGAATCGTTGATAATAATACCCAAAAGAAAAATTTCTCGTATCCCCAAGCATCACTAATAGCTCCACTAATCATTGAAGCCATTGTGTAGCCAAAATAGGTAATCGCACTACCAAACGCATAGTGAGCCATTTGGTAAGGTCCTGGGGCGATCTGCTGCATGATAAATAAAATAATCCCGATAAAACCAAAACCATATCCAAAATGCTCTATTGAAATGGCAGCACCAATCATCCACAAAGAATCTGTTTGAGTAGAAGCTAAGTAGGCGTAAGCAATAAATGGGATATTAAAAAATCCACAAAGCAATAGTAAGGTAGAACGGCTAAGCCCTTTATTAGAAACAAAATAGCCAGCTGCCAATGATCCCAACACAAAAGCAGCAGTTCCATAAATACCTGTCATTAACCCAACGGTTGCCTCTGTCAAACCAAGTCCACCCGCTTGACGCTCTGCCTTGAGAAATAGTGGCATAATTTTAATAGCCTGGCCTTCGGCAAAACGATAGAGCACAATAAAAAGAATACCTGCCCAAATATTTTTCTTTTTAAAAAAACTAGTAATAACATCTTTCAACTTAGCAATTACCTCTCTTCTACTAGTAGTGGCGATTACGCTTTGCTGCGGCAAAACAGAAGAATTATAAAAACCCAATACTAACATGATGGCAGCATAAACAGAAAGTACAATAGCCCAGGCCTCTTTATTTCCCAGCACAGGTATTAATACTCCAGCTAAAAAAACCATACCGCCATTTGAGAATAGTTTAGCAACATTGTAAAAAGTACCTTGCCAACCAACGTAACGTGCTTGCTGACTAGCTGATAGTTCGCTTAGATAAATACCATCGCCCGCCATATCCTGTGTAGCTCCAAAAAAAGCAATAGTGAAAAATATGGCTACAGAAAGTGAAAAGAAATAATCCGTGTATAAAGAGAACACTGACAATACAAACAATAACGCACAGGCTAACTGTGAAAATTGGATATAAAACTTCTTTGTCTTATACAATTCCATAAAGGGNNAAAACTCCAGGGCAAAACAATGATGCCCGTCCAAAATGCTATTTGGCTATCGGAGTAGCCTAAACTTTTATAAAGGAGTGTGGCCACTGTTCCTCCTAATACAAGATTGGGAAGTCCCATGGCAAACCAGGTTGTAGGGATCCAGCTAAGTGGATGTCGGCGGGTTGATGACAAGCAGTTGGATTTAATAAATTATTTTAGAAACGTTTTGTGAATTTATAATAATATTTAAATAGATTAGCGAATCATTTTCAAAAAATTTCATGCGACTACTTGCCTTGCTGATCGGATTCGCAGCCGTTATTTCTATCTCCTGTAAAAAGAAAACATCAGGAGGTGGCGGCGGAACTCCCACTCCCACCCCCACTCCAGCTTGGGATGTAAATGCAATAAGAGGAGCTTGGATTACTACTACCGCTAGTACCGCCCTTGACAGTAGAGATAATATCCGACAAATGGTAGCCAATTGCAAAGCAGCAGGGATTAACCATTTATTTGTTGTGGTATACAATAATGCTCGTACTACTTATCCGAGCAATGTAATGAACAATCTGATTGGGAAACCAATTTTAGAACGATTTGCCGGAAGAGACCCTTTACAAGAATGTGTTGAAGAAGGTCATGCTGCAGGACTTAAAGTGCATGCCTGGTTTGAATATGGATTCTCATCATCCTATAGTGCAAGCGGAGGCGCCATTGTCAATGCAAAACCTAATTGGGCAGCGAGAGATCTTGCTGGCAATCTGGTTGTAAAAAATGGATTTGACTGGTTAAATGGACTTCATCCTGAGGTGCAACAGTTTTTAATTGATCTATTTAAAGAAGTAGTAAGCAATTATGCAATTGATGGAGTGCAGGGAGACGATCGTTTGCCTGCAATGCCCAGTACAGGAGGTTATGATACATACACCGTCAATTTATATAAGAATGAGAATGGTGGCAATACACCTCCAACCACTGCGACAGATGCAAATTGGTTACGCTGGAGAGCTGATAAACTTAATCTATTTGTCAAAAGGCTTCGTTCCGAAGTAAAAACAATCAAGCCAACTGTTTTATTTACTATTTCGCCAAGCCCCTATCCTTTTGGATATACCGAGTACTTACAAGACTGGCCAACTTGGGTTGATAGTTCTTGGGTAGATGCCGTTCTTCCACAGTGTTATAGATATGATATCAATGCCTACACAGCAGTACTACAACAACAAAAATCATATTATCGCAACCCATCAGTACCTCTTTACCCTGGCGTATTAATCAAATCGGGCACTTATACTGCAAGTACTGGTTTTTTGAGTCAAATGATTCAGGCAAACAGAAACAATGGCTTTAAGGGAGAATCATTCTTTTTTTATGAAGGAATAAAAGAAGTTCCTTCCTGGTTCAGCGGACAGTATCCATTTATAAAATAAGATTGCATGTTAATTCGCATCCTAGTGGTAGCAAGTTTTTTTCTTTCTACCCTTTTGTCAGCTCAACAATACACCCGTTTTGTAGACCCCTTTTTAGGTACGGGCGGACATGGACATGTATACCCTGGTGCTACTGTTCCATTTGGAATGGTGCAACTTAGTCCAGATAATGGCATTGAGGGCTGGGACTGGTGTAGTGGATATCATTACAGTAGTAACACAATTGCAGGATTTAGCCATACACACTTAAGTGGTACTGGAATTGGAGATTGGTGTGACATTTCTGTACTCCCCTTAACAGATACAACTCAAATACGATCAAAAAAAACATTGATCCCTTTTAGTCATCAAAACGAAAAAGCTAAACCAGGATATTACCAAGTCAAAATGGGAAACGGCGTGCTGGCTGAGTTAACAGCCACTGACCGCATCGGCTATCACCGCTATACATTTCCTGATAAAAAAGGTTGGATCCAGTTTGACATGGGCTTTGCAATCAATTGGGACCAACCAACTGCAGGATTACTTCACTTGGTTGACTCTGTGACACTGGTCGGTTATCGCTATAGTACAGGTTGGGCAAAGGGCCAAAAAGTTTATTTCGCTGCCCGGTTCAATAAACCTGTCCATGAACTACTGTTTATTAATGACTCAACACACACCACAAATAGAGCAGAAGGCAAGAATGTAAGAGTCCTTCTTAATTTCAATTCAACACAAACAATTGAATGCGCAGTGGCACTGAGTAGCGTTAGCACAGAAAAAGCTCTAAATGAAATTAAGCAACAAGTAGTCGCCAGTTTCGAACAAATTGCAAAAAGAGCAGAAAATAGATGGGAATCGGAGTTGCAGAAAATCAAAATTGACACCTCCAATAAAGCACAAGCAACTCGTTTTTATACTGCTCTATACAGAACATGCTTAGCCCCAGTCATTAGTAGTGATGCAGATGGAGAGTATAAAACCTATGACAATAAAATTCGTCGTTTTACCAATGGAGTAAATAAGTACACCATTTTCTCTCAATGGGATGTATTTAGAGCATTAAATCCGTTGTTCACAATAACACAAGCCGAACGATACCGTGATTTACTCAATAGCTTATTGGCGTTTTACGAAGACAATGGACTTCTACCAGTTTGGGATATCAGTACTTGGGAGGCCAATACGATGACTGGCTATCACAGCGTACCCATTTTGGCAGATGCGATTTTGAAAGGCATTAAAGGATTTGATATCTACCGCGCGTATGAAGCCATGAAAAAAAGCGCAAATCAAAAACAAAGAGGCACACCCGACTATATTAAATACGGTTATCTCCCACAGGATAAACATGGATGGAGTGTGACTATCACATTAGAATACGCGTTTGATGATTGGTGCATTGCACAAGTAGCAAAAAAGTTAGGCCGACTAGAAGACTATGAGGTCTTCAGCAAGCGTGCATTATCCTATAAAAATTTATTTGACCCAACATCTGGTTTTTTTAGAGCACGTAACAGTGATGGAAAATTTAAAGAGCCGTTTGATCCTTTGCTTAGTGAACATGGTTTTGAGGGACAGTACATTGAGGGAACCGCATGGCAACACAGCTTTTTTGTGCCCCATGACGTAGAGGGATTTGCAGCGTTGCATGGTGGAAAAGAGAAATTAATTCAAAAATTAGACCAATTATTTACCGCTCCCTCTGAATTACACGGAGAAGATGTTTCCATAGATGTAACGGGTTTGATTGGACAATACGCACACGGGAATGAACCAAGCCATCATATCATCTACCTATACACACAATTGGGAAGACCCGATAAAGCCGCATATTGGATCAAGGTAGTTGCTGATAGCATGTATAAAAATGGACCGGATGGACTTACCGGCAATGACGATTGCGGGCAGATGAGCGCTTGGTACATTTGGACTTCACTGGGTATGTATCCGCTAAATCCAGCATCCGGCGAATATATTTTTGGCATGCCCCTAATTTCAGAGGCTACGTTGGAATTACCTCAACACAAAAAATTACATATCACAGTAAAAAAAGTCAAGGGCAACAATCAAAAAGGAATTGCAGCTATTCACTTAAATGGAAAAGAAATTCCAATTCGCTCTATAACCCACTCACAACTTTTAAACGGCGGACAGCTTATTTACAGCATTTATGAGTAAACGTTATGTGTTTCTTGCCATCATTAGTTTGATTATTGAAGTCCAAACTGGTTTCTCCCAAGAATTAAAAGGATCACTGATCCCTAAAAAAGGATTGTGGCTAAGCAGCGGCAGCCTTCAATGGGGCATGGGTTCTGAGATCAATTTTTTGGATGCAGACCGAAAGCATCACGAATATTACTTTACCTGGTGGGAACAAGACGCTGACACGACCGATACGAGCAAAGACATTTTACTAATTGGCAGTAAGAATACAGCAGTAGACGGATCACTTTCTCTATACAAATCCAAGAAAAAAATTACATTAAATCTAAATACCACCTGGAATAAATCAAATGAAGGAGTTTGCGATATTTTATATTTAAAAATATGGTTGCCCTTTTTTAAGGAAGCAAACTGGTTTGATAAAAATGGGAATGAAATAAAGCAATCACTGGATAATTTTGAAGATTCGGTGATCATAGCTAAAACCCCATTTGGCAATTTTAAATTTATTGCTGCGACACCATACAGAGTTCGCAAAGACGAACATCCTTTTTTAAAAGAAAATGATTACACATCCCGATCACAATACCTCTATTTTGAAGAAAGAAATATTCCGATTAAAAAAGGCGAACAGCTCCATAGAACATTTTGGATTGAACAAATCAGAGAAGCCAACCAACCTGTATCAAAGAAAATTGATACAATCATCTCCAGAGAACTGGTAAGAGAAGACAATGCTTGGCAACCAATTAACGGAAAGCTAGAGCTACTCCCCCATCCCACCAGCTGGAAAAAAGTAGATCAAGCCATGACTATATCTACTACCAAGGAAAAGCCAACTGACTCACTTCAACTATTTTTTAATGAAACCGTAAAAAAATACTGGAAACAAGAGGCCTTTTTTAATCCATCAATCAGCGCAAAAGAAGATACTAGTTTGCCAAGTGAAGGATATCATTTACTAATTAATCAATCAATTAAAATAAGTTATGGAAGCCCTGTCGCTCTTCAGTATGCAATGGAAACAGTAGGGCAGCTAACCTATCAAAAAAATGGAACACTCCTCTTGCCCTATACGGAGATAAACGACGCTCCTAAAATTAACTGGAGAGGCATTCATATGTTTACGGGGCCCACTAGCTGGATGCTCCATAAAAGAATGTTTGAAAACGTCTTACTCCCTTTAAAGATCAATAAAGCAGTGATACAATGTGAGCAGTCAAAATGGAATAGTTTTCCATCGGTTCACAACTCAATCAGTATAGGCCTTTCTGATTTAAAAGAAGAATTCACATTTTTACGAAATAAGAATGTCGAACCTATCCCACTTATACAAAGCCTGGGGCATATGGAATGGTTTTTCAAGCCCCTAGAAAACAGAAAGCTGGCCACCAACCCCGCCTATCCTTATACATTAAATGTTTTTAATCCTGCTGCAACAAAGTCGATCAAAAAAATATGGGATGAAGCTATTGAATTGTTAGAACCAAAAACAATCCATGTGGGATTTGATGAAATTGGAATGATCGGATTTAATTGGCCCCGTGAAAAAGAAATTGAATTGTTTAAAAAGCAGATCAATTGGTTGAGCAACTACACTAAAAAAAGAAATCTTTCGTTGATGATTTGGGGCGATATGGGACTGGCTCCCGGCG
>DDPN01000107.1:29787-32824 GCA_002342205.1 Chitinophagaceae bacterium UBA2467
CTCCAGGAGAAGGTCCTGACGCTTGTAATGGAATTACTCCTACCCGAGCGCTTGAAATCAGAAATAGTATTCCGAAAAATACGTGGGTAGCAGATTGGCATTACATTGGCAATGCAGATCCTAACACCTACAAAAAGAATCTATCCATTTGGAAAGAATCCGGACTTCGTCCAATCGCCTCACCTTGGTTTATTGGAGAAAATATTCGTGGATTCACCTTAGCTGCAATTGAGCAGCAGGCAGGCGTTCTGCAAACAACATGGGCAGACTTTGAAAGCAGTGAATCAAATCTTTTAAAAAATATTGAACAATTTGGAGCCTACGTACTAGCGCTCGATTATGCATGGAGTGGTCGATCAGAAATGCCTAAAAAATTATCCTATGACCCCATTGTAGAATTTACGTCCCGCTTTTACAGACAACCATTACCATTGGGACCATTAAAAGGATGGAGCTGGACAGGCAATGCTCAACTTTTTAATACCTGTGATACTAATTCCATAACAAGGGCCTCTACTTTTATAATTAAATCGGAAAATGAGAAATTAATTAGCGGTCTAAAATTTTCCTTAGCAACATCGCTGATTCTTCCTGAAGCTACCCCAACCGCTACTCTACAGCTATTTAGAAAAAATAAAGTCATTTATGAAACAACGATAGTATACGGAAGAGAGATTAGAGCATCAGAAGATCCAAGACCCCTATTTAAGAGAACCCCAGAAAAGGATAAAGCAGAATGGTATCTTTTTTTAGAAACACCTCAACAAATCGATCAAATACTCATCAAATCACTTCATCCTGCTGCGGGGATTATAATTAAAGAAGTCAAATGGATTGATTAATCAGGAGCGCCAGTACAGCTTGAATTGATTAAATAAAATCGTAACGCCACTAACTAACAAGGTAAATATAATTCCCTTGAAAAACCCTAACCAGGGAGTGGTAGCCCAACCATCCCAAGCCGAGCGCCATCCGAGAATAGATAAAAGGGGAAGAATCAATAAAGAACCCGTGGCATAAGCAACCAATGGGTTTTTGCCTAATGCTGCAAAAAACGTACTCACCACATTAAAGAGTTTATAATTAGCAAAATCAAGTAATAGAAGAACTCCCCAGCATCCATAACCAGCAGTCACAAAATAATAACTAAAAGTAGATGGATCTTTCTTAATTCCTCCTTCATAGGGCTCGAGTAATAGCCCTATAAAAAGCAAAAAAATACCTGCAGTTGCTAATCGTTGCTCTGTAGACTGAGGAACAGCATTTTTAAATCGCAGCCAACTAAGTATACCTAACCCGATAACTACAAGAAAGCTATAGTTAAGATAAGTTCGCTCAAATAAGAGAATGAGCAAACATAAAAGCAAAATAGAGGCACCTAGTGAAGTAAGGAAGGTGCTCGAACTAACTGCTGTAGGCTTTTGCTCATTGGCGCGGTTCAACAGCCAGTCTCCCACCCATGTACCGGGTATGACAATAAAAAGATACTTGAGAAAGTAAAACTTATACGCCCAATCAAACGAATAGCCTGCAACCTCTTTAAAATAAAAAAATTGCTTCACTCCACTTTCGTATGGCTCCCTTGCGGATAAAATGATTGCAGCAACAGCTACTAATAAAAGCCCTCTTGCAATAGGGCGATTGATTGTTAAAACATAAATAATTCCTGCGAATAAGGCCATGTTGGCCAACACAACAATGATAATATCACTTCGATAAAAGTCAAATCCTTTTCCATCACTAAATGGAAGTACCACCAATAGTACAATGCCTATTAAATAAGAACTAGCTTTTAATAGACTCCATACAAGTGTAGGCTGTTTACCCTTGGCATCATAAAACTGACCAAATAATAAGAGAAATCCAAAGATTGAAAGAAGGTGATCATTGATAGTAGGATGTTCACTAATTACCCATGCTTTGCAATGCTGAAAAAACAAGGCAAAAAACAGTAGTTGCAAAAATCGTCTTCCAGCAATTCTACATAATTGTAATTTAGATAACCCCCTTTTAATATTCGCAGATACAGAAAAAGAAATGGCAGCTCCCATACAAAATAAAAAAAGGGGAAACACCAAGTCGACCCATGTTATACCAGGAAGTGCAGGGTTGAATTGATGGAGTGGCGGAGGCACCTGTGCATGATACATCCATGCTGGTAAAACATCACCAAACGCAATGCTTCCGGACAATACCATTCCAAATATGGCAATGCCACGAAGTGCATCTAGTGCCTCAACGCGAGAGGATTTCAACGATTGATTCATGGCTTCACTGTTAATTTGAAATTAAATAAAAAAGGGGTACACACAAGATGTACCCCTTTGCTATAATCAAACCATGCTTATTGCCAACCTGGATTTTGAACGATGTTCTTATTCTTGTCAATCTCTCCTTGTGGAATAGGCCAAAGCTTATACTTGGCATTCGTATTGACACGCGTTTGTACGCGAGTCTTTAAACGCTTTGCAATGCTTGCAGCTGAATAAACTGGTAAGCCACTAGCGTTAAATGTAGGCGTTTCTGCAGGATCTGCAGGGTTCAAGGAGACCCCTACAACTGGCATTGAATTTGCAGTTGCATAAAGATCCCAGCGACGGAGGTCAATCAAGCGAAGACCCTCTCCTGCAAATTCTACCGCGCGCTCTCTGCGAACTAATTCTCTCAACTCAGCGGCAGAGCCACCCGTTACAGCTGGCTGGCCAGCACGAGCACGAACAGCGTTGATTGCAGAAAGTACAGAGGCGTCTGTTTCACCTAATTCAATTTTTGCTTCAGCGTTGGTTAATAAAATTTCAGCATAGCGCATATTGATATAACCCGTCTTAGTCTCCCAAGAATACTGCGTAGAATCAACATATTTTCTCCACACATAGCCTACGCCCCCGTTGTTTCCGGTAGCTCCTGCAAACCAGGGAGAAGCCAAAAATCCAATCCAATCGATGTTACTGGCTAGATTATCGTAAACACCAGTATTCCAATTGAATTTTATTCGAACGTTGGAGTAAATATTAAAAATTGTTCTCTCCTTGGGTTG
>DDPN01000107.1:32842-37764 GCA_002342205.1 Chitinophagaceae bacterium UBA2467
AAATGACTACTCTGTGAAGTACCTACCTGACGAGGTATGGTCAACACACAAAGCCAGTTCTGAGGATCCAAGATATCAGTAGGATAGGTTTGAACAAACATTAACTCACGGTTTGTATTGGTGCGTTGACCTGCTAACATGAACAAATCAGTGTAGCGAGGGTTGAGCCCATATGCATTAGATGAAATTATAGTTTGCGTTGCAGCCTTCGCAGTTGCATAGTCCTTAATCAACATGGCTAAGCGCGCCTTCAAACCTAAGGCAACACCCTTGTTTACGCGACCATATTCAATTACTGGAGCAGCATTAGATGCATCAAAACCTGCAGCAGCTTCATCTAGGTCCTTATAGAGGTCAGCAACCACCGTTGCAACTGGAGTGCGAGCTATTGTCTCATATTCACTTGGGTCAAGTGGCTTTCTAAAATAAACAGGATCGCCAAACCAACCCATAATGTGATAGTAACCCCATGCACGAAGCACTAATGCCTCTGCACGAAGACGAGCATAACGAGCAGCAGAGACATTGCCTTGTCCCTTTGTCATTCCATCTAACATAATATTGGCACGCGTAATCAGTTTATACGCCTGATTCCATGCCGTACCTGGCAATGAATTTCCAACTAAGAATGGACCACCATCACCCATGGCTACCTGATCCTCAGCGTTACCGGTTCTTTTGATCGCCAAGTCAGTAGTGGCCTCAATGGCAAATAACAACGGAGTATTGTTTGGAAATTGCCAGAAACCAGCTGCATAAACCCCATTTAATGCAAGGTTCATCTCCTCTTCTGTTTGCATGAAAGTGGCAGAAGATGCGCTATCTAATGGCTGTCGATCTAAAAACTTATTACAGCCAGATAACACAACAACTGCTGCCATCAACAGTATTGAACTTATCTTTTTCATATTTAATAATTTAATTGATTAGAAGTTTATGTTTACACCTACAGTCATTGTCCTCATGAGCGGATAAAACTCTGCGTTTGCATTGTTGATCTCAGGATCAAATCCGTCCCATGCCTTTGTGAAAGTGAGCAGATTTTGACCGCTAACATAAATTTTAGCTCCAGTAAGTGGCATTCCTGTCTTTTTGAACCAAGAGGCAGGGAAACGATAAGCAATGTTCACATTCTTCAAACGGAAGTAAGAAGCATCACGAATCCACTGTGAAGAAGCCACATAGTTGTTTCCTCCACTTCCTGAAGGAAGCAAACGAGGAAATCTTGCATTCGGGTTAGAAGGTGTCCAATAATCTTTGTGCATTTTTAAGAGAGAGGCAGCAAAATCAGAGCTTGCAAATGGCACAGCTCCCGTACCACTGTAGTAATTATTACGCATTCCTACTCCCTGACCAAAAATGCTAATATCTAAATTACCAATTGACAAATTCAAATTAAGACTGTACTCGTAGCGTGGGAAATTATTACCTATGAATGTTCTGTCATAGCTATCAACTTTTCCATCAGGTTTACCATCAGGACCACTGATATCGGCATATTTTACATCCCCTGGCTTTGAGCCAACTGTTGGGCTAGAACTCCATGCAGTACCAAATTGAACTGGAGAATTCTTAACATCATTTGAGTCAGCAAAATAACCAATAGCCTGGTATCCAAAATAAGACCATAATGCTTGTTGAGGTGCAGTTCTGATTGATCCACCATCTAAGAAAGGCACACCTGGTAAAGTCAACACCTTGTTGCGCACATCAGAAAGCATCGCAGTCACATCAAGCTTAACTTTTGAAGAAAGGGCTTTTTTATAGTTAGCACTCAATTCCCATCCACGATTCTCCATAGAGCCAGCATTAACAAATGGTGCATTAAGGCCAACATAGTTAGGAATAGGACGGCTCAACAACATTTGATCAACCTTACGGCGATAGATCTCTGCAGTAAAAGTGAGATTATTCTTAATTGTCAAATCTACTGCGATGTTTGCTTGTTCAGACTGTTCCCATGTGATACTAGGATTTGGAGCATCTAACAATGCGTAACCAAGTGTATTGATATTGTTGATATACGTGTTGGTACCATTGATAGGGTTAGAGTAAGTAGATGTACCAAAATTCACTGCAAATGGATAAATCTCAGGCAATGCTTGGTTACCTAATACACCCCAAGATCCTCTCAACTTACCAAATGTGATAATATTGGAAAGTCCGCTAAAGAATTTCTCTTTAGAGAATATCCAGCCTGCTGATGCAGAAGGGAAGAAGCCCCACTGCTTTTTAAGTACTTGTGAAAAACGTGAAGAACCATCATAACGTCCATTCACCTCCAAGAAATACTTGTCGTCATAATTGTAATTCAAACGAGCATAAAATCCTGCCAATGCAGTTTCGTATGCAGAACCTCCGTTATTGAGATTTCCACTACCCAAGCTCAGGTAAGGCTGGTTAGGGTTAAGAAATCCCGTACGAGACGCTGAAATACCAGAGTATGTAAATTCCTCAGTTTGTGCACCACCCAATAACTTGATCGCATTAGCTCCAAATCGCTTTGACCAAGTTGCTTGCGCTAGGTAAGTTGTACGGACGTTGGTTGAATATGACTCGCCTAAGCTTGTTGTACCAGGCCAAACTCCAACCTTATCATACCCTAATGTGACCAAATTAGGTACATAAATATCTACATTCTTTACAAAAGTTTTTCCATTAGGAGTCCAGAATTCACGAGCCCAGTAACCTTCAATCTCCAAATTATTTACCGGCTTATAGTTGAATCCAACTTTAGTCAGCATGGAGTTGTTCTTTGAAACAGAAGTACCTGCAGCCTCTGCCATCGCAAGTGGGTTTCTGTTATTTGTCTGTCCGGCTGTACCATACATTCCTGGACCATATATACCTCCACCAACTGCTGGAAGTCCGATTGCCTGACGAATGATGAACTCAGGAGAACCCGTAGACGGAGCAATTGTTTTTGCACTATTGATATTCAATACCCCATTAATGCTAAGCTTTTCATTCAACTTAAAATCAGGATTGAAACGAATATCATAGCGTTGATGGCTATTATTCGGAATCAAACCTTGTTGATTTAAATAAGTAACAGAAGCAAAAATATTTGTGTTGTCGCCTGCAGAGTTAATTGTCACGTTATGGTTCTGCATCAAACCAGTATTACTTAAAAGTAATTTAAGCCAATCGGTATCAATTACATCAAGGTTGTTTGCAGGTGTACTCTTGTACTTATCGATCAAAGCTTGCGTAAAAAGGAACGCATTAGGATTTCCAGTTCTGTTTTGCTCGGCTAGGTTGCTCAACTCCATATGTTCGACTGCAGTAGTACGCTCTGGAATAGCTGTTGCATCTTGCTTAGATAGAAAAGCATTGTAAGAAACCTGAACACCTTTTCCTTTAGCACGCTTTGTTTTCACCAATACAACTCCGTTCGCAGCACGTGCACCATAGATAGCGGTAGAAGCTGCATCTTTCAAGATGGTAATGCTTTCAATGGCATTGGGGTCAATCATATCAAATCCAGAAACTACACCATCCACCATAATAAGTGGGCTTTGTCCAGCATAGATAGATCCCAAACCTCTGATTCGAATGGAAGCACCATCCGCTCCAGGACGACCAGACTGTTGTTGCACAGTTACACCAGGCGCCAAACCTTGCAATAAATTGCTGGCAGTGGCAACTTGTCTTTTAGTCAAGTCTTCTTGCTTAAGCGTGACAACAGATCCAGTCAATGTTGCCTTACGTTGCTGACCGTAACCTACTACTACTACTTCTGATAAGGTCGCATTAGAAGCTTCCATTTTAACTTGTAATGCATTTCCAGTTACAGCTAATTCTTTGCTGACAAGTCCCACACTGCTAAAAACTAGCGTTTGGCCAGTAGTAGCAGTAATACTGAACTCACCAACTGAGTTAGTAACTGCACCGGCAGATTTGCCTTTGATGCTTACAGAAACACCCTCCAAGGCATTTCCATTTGCATCAGTAACCTTACCGGTAACTTTTGTTTGCTGTGCCTGCAGAAAGCCCCCAAGGAGAGCGAAGAGCGAGCACAACAGGATTGCTTTTCTCATAATGTTGAATTTTGATTTTAGTTTATGGTGATATATAGTTTCCAAAGTGATCAATTTCAATTGAGACAAACGGATTGATAGTCTTGTCAATTAATACAGCCAGTTCTCTTTTTTTGATCAATCGATTAGGATTGAAATCTGTCAAACCCCAAGCCGACCAATTATTGCGGACAATTTGGTCAATCGCTGTAGGTGTTACAGTGCTAAAATTGGGAAGAGCCGATTGAATATTTTTTTGCAACAACTCAACCCAATAAATAGAATTTGCAATAGAAAGGCGCTCTTCTTTATCAACTTTTTGTAATGGTTCCTCTAATGAAAAAGTAAGCGATTTCCCAAGTGTATTTTTAATTTGGATTACAGATAAATCTTTTAAGAATTGGTAGGAGAAAAGCGTAGAGTCTGGCTCAAACCAAGTTCGATTCGCCCAAGCATTGGGTTGCCCTTTTCCACGCAAGAATCCAGCTGCACCTATTCGTTGTATTGAATAAAAATCTTTATCCGATAAAGACACATCTGCATAAGGAAGAAGGTATGCCTTTTGCGTTAATAAAGCGGCTTGAACCGCACGAACCGGAACTGCTTTTGCAGAGGAATAATTTCCTTTAATTGCTAAAGCGGCTAACGTACCAGCAGCCTGGCCAATTAACAACACACAGGGCTGTAAGCGGGTCGTTCCATTTACCACATTACTCACACTAATTGCTTTTTCTGCAGCAATAATTCCTTTAAACTCTAGAGCGGGTAACAATACACCTAAGGGAACAGAAAAAGATGGTATTGGATAAAAACCCAAATGCTGAGGCGCTTCTGGGTTTTTTCGATGGTGATGATCAATTGGATAATCACCTACTGCAATTCCTGTGCGATAAAGAGGACTAG
>DDPN01000080.1:0-200 GCA_002342205.1 Chitinophagaceae bacterium UBA2467
GATAACGCCTATGATAAAAGCAATCTGACACAGCGTACGCCTCTTCCCTATGAGCACCTTCGTTGGGATGACGCGTTTTATGCAGAAAAAGTATGGCGCGAATTAGATCTGCGCGAAAAAATGAACAAGCCTTTTGTGTATGAGTCTATGGAGGATAATGGCAGTCAGATTTTTGTAAACATGCTTATGCGCGCTGTATT
>DDPN01000080.1:217-5847 GCA_002342205.1 Chitinophagaceae bacterium UBA2467
GTGACTGCGTTTTCTGATGATCGCTTTACAACTCCTTTAGGTACAGATGCCGTACAACAATTAGTGGCAGGTAGCTTGGATACTGTTCCTAAATATGATATCAAGCAAATTGATAAGGTGATTGGTTATGTGGTCACTCGCAAGTCTTTTGATCCAAAAGAAATCAATAAGATCCGTTTGAAAGAAGAGTGGGTGTTTGATCGTGAGTCCAGCCGTATGCATGTACGTATTTTGGGTATCGGACTTCTCAAAACAGAATATTTCCCAAATACAACCAAAGAGAGAGGAACCTCTTCTTTGTTCTGGGTTTACTATCCTGATATGCGTCCTACATTGGTTAAATCGGAAGTGTACAACCCAAAGAACATGGGACAAAATCGCATGACTTGGGAAGAGCTTTTTGAAAGCCGCATGTTCAGTAGCTACATTGTAAAATCAACCCTAGATAATCCACAGAACAAATTGATCCGTAACTATATCAAGGATCCTATTCTACAATTATTAGAAGGCGAAAACATCAAAGAGAAGATCTTCAACTTTGAGCAGGATCTTTGGTCGTACTAAGCATAATAAAATAATTTGAGAGCCCCCAAATTTGGGGGCTTTTTTGTGTCCCTTAAACATTGGAATCACTAAATAACTTTAAAAGATTTTTTGAGTTGTTCGTATACACGATTCGTATCAATGTTACCTAAACCCATTTCTTTAAAGATTGCTCTATCGGGTATTTCACTACGAATAACCTCTACAAATTGATTCATATTATTTTGAATTATCAATGGTAATGTAAATTCTGAATCAGGAGTTAACATCACAGCCAATCGAAAAATATCAGCTTTATGTTTCTTTAATTGCTTTGAATCCTCCTTACTGCCATTATCTAATCTTTCTTTGGTTTCTAAAAATGCTATAGCCTTCAGGCAAATCAATGCTTCAATATTGGCTCGATGCAACCCATCTTGAATTTGACTATGCTCAATCATATAATTGTAATATTCTTCATTAAGCAAAATTGCAGATAGGCTAGAAAGATTATCATCCACGGGGATTGGGGTAATATGTGAATCTGGTGGCAAAATAATGAGATCAGGTGTTCTTGAGAACAATTCAATTTGAAAAGGGAAGTCCGTATTACTAGGCCTTTTAAATCGATAGTATTTACGTTGATCTGTGCTCTTCTCCTTATCGCCATAATCACCATCTTTGATGAACTGCCAAAATTGTTGAACAAATTCAGTACTCAATGCCTCCACGATTAGTATGATATCAATATCCTTTGTTGCCCTTGGAATAAACCCTGCCTCACCAATAATAATATCACAGGCGGATCCACCAATAATGATATAATTTTCAGAATACTGCCCAAAGTACTTTTTAAAAATATCTAGACCTACTACCATATATATCTCTTTAAGACTTGATCCAATGCCATCTCAATCCTTTCATCACTTTTATCCTGCATACTTAAACATATAGAAAGAGGATCGACTACTGTCATATTGCTAATAATACTTAAAGGCTTGTATTTCCAAATTTCCAATGCATATTTTCCCTCACTAGGATTTTGATTCACTAATTGATTGCTCTTCTGTAATCTATAAAATTCATCCTTCTCAATCGCGTAATACGCTTGATTACTTGGATTCAAGTCTGTGAAAGTCGATAATGCACTGATGTTGCTTTTAAGTAAACTCAACCCTTTCGGCTTTTCATCTACGTAGACCGTCTTGATTACTGGATTTACAAATAAATTATCCTTCTTTAACTTTTCCCATAATGCCTTTTTATCATATCGAAATCGAATGAACTTTTCTTTTGCTCCAATCACGTCTATTAAACTATGACTTTTTAAATTGTTAATAGCTTTAGTAATTGTCATTGGCGTATAACCAAACTTTTGTGCAATGTCCTTAAATGGATGTTCTTGGATTTTCCAATTCAAGTCATCACTGAGTATCTGATAGATGATGAGCAACTGCGCTGAAGGTATCAATGTTTCTTTTTGAGCATTATCCCGAGGATAGCTTTCTCGCAGGTCTATCAATAAATCAGGCAAATACATTTGTTTTCCTGGTACAATAAAATTGATTTGCTTTTCAATCAATCGTTTGCGGTTATACGCTTTTATATTTTCAAGTACTATAACTACAATTTTATTTAATTGCTTGTGGATTTGCTGAAGTTGCTTTTCAATTTGTAGGATGCTGAGACCTTCTTCGTTCTTTAATTCCGCAAACACCACATCCGTATTAAAAAGGTTTATGTTGTAGAGGTTGAATATTTCTATTAAATACATGGGTAACTGACCCTGGTTGCTCTTAGCAATCGGGTTTGCTGTGACATTAATGCCAAGCACTTCATTTAAATATTTCAGGACATTTTTCATTTTAGAATCATTAATAAACATAATAATGCACAATAAACCTAATTGGTATAATGTGCAAATATAGGTATAATAACTTGATTTACAAAACTATGAATCTTCCAAGTTGGAAAAGCTCGTTTTCTAGATGCTTCACATAGCCTAACTGGTTGGTTGCTAAGCGAGTATTTCCGATGAAAAAGTCAGGCGTATTAAAATGATGATGCCCATAGGCCCAAAAATCGATATTTGATGTTTCGATAAAGTCATAGAGTTCCGTGGCAAATGCTTCATTCAGTACATCCCCTTTGTATTTGGGCGGATAGTTTAAAAATGTAGGACAATGATGAGAAAACACAACCAACTTGTCGACATTCGATTGATTTACGGATTGCTTTATAAAATCTAAACTCTCTTGATGCAATGAATTGTAATGTTCCGATGTAAAACGCGAACCATTATGTTTTATTAGGTGAAAGTCATTCAAACTTCGTTCTATCTGCCATTGATTTGCGAAGCTAATTTGACTCCACAAGGTTGAAAATAAAAGATTAATTCCGCTATGAATTACCGTAGTATTATTCACCAACGTCACATTATTTTTTATACGATTATTTAATACTCCACTCTTTTCAGTAATATCAAAATGATAATACTCATGATTGCCAGGCAACCAATAGGTGTGTTCAAAATGATCTGCTAGGTAAGAGAAAAAATCATCGTGTTGATTCATGATGGCAAATGGAACAATGTCTCCAGCCAAAACCAATATATCCCCCACAGGTTGTAACGGATTTTCTTTAATGAATTTGCTATTTTGAGAAAATTCCAAATGCAAATCAGAGGCGTATTGAATTTTTAATTTCATACTGAATAAAGGGCACAATATAAATAACAATTACACACTTAAATTATTTGTAGTTTTCGCAAATGAACTTACGTGCATGTTAAGCAAGTAGTAAAAAAACGACAGCCAGACTATTAAAAGACATTACGAAAGGGCGATAAGCGTACTGCTATTTATTCTTTCTTAAAGTAAGCTTCAATCTTTTTTGCTTTTGCGGCGCCTACTACCTTGATTAGTTCTTGCGTTGTTGCTGCAGCAATATTTTTACTGGATCTAAAGTGCTTGAGTAAAAGAGTTGCTGTTTGTGCGCCAATGCCTGGGATTTCTTGTAACTCGTTTTTAAACGTTCCTTTGCTGCGCTGTTGTCGGTGAAAGGTCAACCCAAAACGGTGCACTTCATCTCGAATGCGGCGAATAAAAAGTAAACTAGGCCCATTGTAAGGTAATTTGAGCGACTCTGAATCGCCTGCAAAGAAAAGCTCCTCTTCATTTTTAGCGAGCCCTACCAAGGTCATACGGCCCTGTAATCCTAATTCAGTAATGGCTTCTTGTGCGGCACTCAGTTGTCCTTTTCCTCCGTCAATGATCACCAGTTGAGGAAAGGGTTGCTCTTCTTCTTGCATGCGTTTGTAGTGTCGGCCTACGGCTTCTTTCATAGAAGCAAAGTCGTTTATGCCCTGTACAGTTTTGATATTGAATTTTCGGTAATCTTTTTTGCTGGGTTGTCCGTCTTTAAAACAGACCACAGCTGAAACGGGGAAGCTGCCTTGAAAATTAGAGTTATCAAAACACTCAATATGTACAGGGAGTGAGCTTAGTTGTAGATCCTGTTGTAAATCTGAAAGTAACTTTTCTGTGTCCTCCAATTTTTGAGTCAACTGCAAGCGCTGTTTTCGTTTGATATCTGAAATAAAATAGGCCGCATTTTTTTGAGAGAGGTCCAGTAGTTTTTTCTTATCGCCCGATTTAGGGACTGTGATTTTAAGCGAAGGGTCCGGGTACTCAATTGAAAAGGGAGTGACAATTTCTGGTGCTTGACTGCCAAACTGCTCTCGTAACTGTGAAATAGCAAAAGCTAATATTTCTGCCGGTGATTCATTGAGTTTGGGTTGCAGTTCTACGGTATGCGTTTGATTGATGGCTCCATTGCGAACCATGAGGTAGTTGACATATACTTGTTCACCCTGACTAATGGAGAATATGTCAAGGGTAGCCGCTTTTGCATTTGCTACAACGGAGCGGGCTTGGTATTGTCGTAAAAATTCAATTTTCTTTTTTTGCTGTGCGGCTTTTTCAAAAGCTAACTCACTAGCCAGCTTTTTCATTTCTGTTTCCATCGATCGGATCACAGGTCCCAGATTGCCGCTTAATAGGTCTCGCACTTTTTCTAATTCTTCTTGGTAAGCGGTGGCGGACTGTAATCCTTCGCAGGGTCCTTTGCAATTACCTAAATGGTATTCTAGGCAAACCTTATACTTTTTTTGTTCAATTTTTTTTGGAGAAAGATCTAGTGTGCAAGTACGTAGGGGGATTGTTTGCTTAATAAAATTCAAAAGTTCACGCACATGATAAACCGAAGTAAATGGTCCCAGATACGAAGAGCCGTCATTTATTTTTTGTCGGGTTAAAAACACCCGGGGAAAATGCTCTTTACGAATGACAATAAAAGGATAGGTTTTGTCATCTTTTAATAAAATATTGAAACGTGGACGGAATTCTTTGATCAGTGAATTTTCCAGTAAAAATGCATCCTGCTCGGTATTGACAATCGTAAATTCTATACGCTCAATCCGTTTGACCAGCTCTAGTGTTTTTTGATTTTGCGCTTGTTTAGTAAAATAAGAGCTAACGCGTTTGCGAAGTTGTTTGGCCTTGCCTACATACAACAACTCACCACTCGCATCATAGTATTTATAAATGCCAGGCTGATCAGGAAGTGTGTAAGAGATTTTACTGTACTGTTCCGGCGTCATAATCGTTGTGATCATTCCAAATTACTTTGGCGGTAGTAATAACAGGTTGTTCGCCGGGTAATTGAGAAGTACGGGTTATTTGAAAACTGCGATCCAGTAGCCAAAGCATTTCTAGTTGAAGCAAGCCATTTCTGTCATTACGTACTTTACTGGCAATGATCGTAGTTACTTTATCTCCAGTAGCAGGGTCAGGCTTTACCATGATTTCTTCCTTTTGCCATTCTTCGTTATTCGCATCTAACGGTAGGTAGGTGAGAATGACGCGTTTTAGTAATTCATCATACCTGCTTTCTTCCTTGAAACGTTTTGCGTTTTTTGATAAAGAAAGATCAAGTATATCTAAGAATTCTGCGGCTTCCTGTCTAAACTCTTCTCTACGGATGTACACCGTATCGGATGGAATGGTGTCAGTTCCTTTATAGATGTATTTCGTAATTGAGTAAAGGGA
>DDPN01000114.1 GCA_002342205.1 Chitinophagaceae bacterium UBA2467
GGTGTAATGGCATTTCTTAGTGAAACGGGATCCATACAAAAGGTCTGCCGATCTACTTCTACAAAAACGGGCTTCAATCGTAGCAAAGCAATTACCTCGGTGGTAGCGATATAGGTAAAAGAGGGCGTAATCACCTCATCTCCAGGCTGAAGATCTAACGCCATCATCGCAATCTGTAAAGCGTCAGTTCCATTGGCACAGGGAATAACATGCTTGACAGATAGATAACTTGAAAGTGCAGCCGTAAAGTCCCGAACCGGTTGCCCATTTATGAATGCAGAACTGTTCATCACATCTAAAACAGCCTGGTCAACTTCACTTTTAATTTTTTGATACTGGGTCTTTGTATCAACCATTTGTATAGGACGCATACTTCTAATTATAGGATCTGACAAAAGTAGTAAAATGGGTACAGTTCCGGGTAATGACAGTACCTTTGTAGCGCTGAAAACCACTCATTGTCTGTATTTCTTTACCATATTTTTCTAGTGCTGTTCCAATGGGGCATGAAAGGGGCAGCATTATTCCATCCAAAAGCAAAAGCCTGGGTAAAAGGCAGAATAGGATTACTACCACAATTGGAAAGATCAATCGGTAAAGATGACCGCGTCATTTGGATGCACGTAGCGTCACTGGGAGAATTTGAACAAGGCAGGCCATTACTTGAAAAAATAAAAAGAACTTACCCCACCTACCGTATTTTATTAACTTTTTTCTCTCCATCTGGATATGAAGTAAGAAAAAACTATAGTGGCGCAGACTGGGTATTTTATTTACCCATGGATGGTCCAAAAAATGCTAAGCGATTTTTGGATATCGTACATCCCTCTCTTGTCATTTTTGTCAAATATGAATTCTGGTACTTCTATTTGAAAAAAATCAATTACAGAAAAATACCATTGTTGTTAGTTTCTGCTTTGTTTCGGGAGGAGATGTCTTTTTTCAAATGGCATGGATCGATTTCTAGAAAAATGTTATCACGATTTGATCACCTATTTGTTCAAAATGAAGCTTCCCTTGCGCTCATTGAAAAAATTGGCCTAGGGCATCTGGCTTCTATATCTGGTGATACGCGTTTTGACAGAGTGCTGGAGCTTTCTTCCCAACGCCTACCTATTGCTTCCATTGATCAATTCAAAGGTGATGCCCCTCTTTTAGTTGCGGGCAGCACTTGGCCTGGTGATGAAAAAGTAATTGCAACAGCCTTATTAGACAAAAGATTAGCTACACTTAAAGTGGTAATAGCTCCACACGAAATAAATAGCACCCGGCTCAAAGAATTACAGTCACTATTCCCAACTGCTCAGCTACTTTCCTCGATAGAAAATAATCCCACCAGTACTATTGTCATTATTGACTCCATTGGCTTACTCTCCAGCGCCTATCAATATGCAACCTTTGCTTTGATTGGGGGTGGATTTAAGGAACCAGGCATTCACAATACGTTGGAAGCTGCCGTATATGGAGTACCCGTCTTTTTTGGACCCAACTATAAAAAGTTTGCAGAAGCCATTGACTTAGTAAATACAGGGGGAGCGTACCCGTTGGATGATAGTACCAATGCCAGCGGGCAATTGGCCAATCAACTACATTTTTTTCTGACTAATAATAACAAAAGAGAAGAGTCTGGCCTTGCTGCCCATCACTATGTACAATCAAAAAAGGGAGCCAGCGAGATTATTTTAAAATATATACAGACCAAACAGCTGCTCACCTAGTAGCCTTTATTACATTCGCATTTCAACTGATGAATTATGTTTATCGAACCCAATAACAGTGGAGAAAAAAGAGGAAGTATTGAAGTAATCTGCGGTTCCATGTTCAGTGGAAAAACGGAAGAACTGATTCGTCGTTTAAAACGAGTACGAATTGCCAACTTACGAGTTGCAGCCTTTAAGCCCGCAATCGATACCAGATATGCCACTGAGAAAATTGTTTCGCACGATACGAATGTGGTCGACTCATTTGCTGTTTCCAAAGCAAATGAAATTCTACTTCTTTACAATGATGCCGATGTTGTAGGCATCGACGAAGCTCAATTTTTTGATCCTGAAATTGCAGACATCTGTGATGTACTGGCATTTAGAGGAGTACGAGTTATCGTGGCGGGGTTAGATATGGATTTTTCAGGTAAACCTTTTGGAGCCATGCCGCATATTTTAGCAAAAGCAGATTACGTAACTAAACTGCATGCGATTTGTCAACAATGCGGAAGCATGGCCAATTACTCTTACCGAAAAGTTGCCAATGAAGAACAAGTGATGTTGGGTGCAACCGATTCTTATGAACCACGATGCAGAAAATGTTATCAACAGTCATAAATACACATGCAAGCGATTGTTGACCTTTTAAAGAAAGACCTTAAGCTGGAGCTACGACAGCAGTACAGTCTATATGGGCTGCTACTTTACATTGCTTCTACCCTCTTTTTATTGTTTATGACGTTGGATGCGCCAGAGTCAACAGTGTGGAATGGCCTTTTCTGGATTACACAACTTTTTATCTGTATTAATGCTGTAGCTAAAGGTTTTTTGCAAGAAAGCAAAGGACGAATGCTCTACTATTATTCAATCGCTAG
>DDPN01000076.1:0-5142 GCA_002342205.1 Chitinophagaceae bacterium UBA2467
AGTGGCTCCTATTTAGGAAAAAAGGTTTTGCAGTATTACCTATATGGAATTTTTGACGAGGAATTAAGAGGTCGTTTTGATCTCAGTTTTATGACAAACCCTAGTGAAATACTTGATAATGTGTATAAGAAGCCGTTGCCCAATAGATATCTCGCAGGATTTACCCTTTTTCTGGCAGAAAATCGTGGCCACTACATGATTGAGAATATCATTGAAGATGGTTTAAATGATTTTTTCTTTCAGCACCTTTGTCGCTACCCAGAAGTATGGAAACAGCCCGTCTATTTTACAGGGGGGGTGGCCTTTGTATTTAAGGATGTGGTGAAGCAATTATGCAAGCAATACGAATTTGAGCTTGGCGCTATTTTAAAAAACCCCATGGAGGGGCTTTTAAATTATCATCGATAATAAATTATGGATTTTGAAAGAATAACGGAGAAGAGTAGCACCTATCGACATTTGGAAAAGATGTCGATTCATGACTTGCTCGTTAATATTAACAAAGAGGATAAACTAGTGCCTGCAGCCATTGAAAAAGTTATTCCTCAGATTGAGCGATTGGTAGAGGTGGTATCGGATAAAATGCTAATGGGAGGACGATTGTTTTATATTGGTGCTGGAACGAGCGGACGTTTGGGCATTGTGGATGCAAGTGAGTGTCCGCCTACCTACGGGGTTCCGCCAGGTTTGGTTATCGGATTAATTGCCGGAGGTGAAAAGGCAATTACAAAAGCAGTAGAAAATGCTGAAGATAATAGTTTGCAAGGTTGGGATGACTTGCAACAACATAATATAACTGATCAGGATGTTGTAATTGGAATTGCCGCAAGTGGAACAACTCCCTATGTGATTGGAGCGTTGCAGCAATGTCGAAAGCATGGAATCTCCACGGGTAGTATTTCTTGTAATCCAAATTCCCCGGTTAGTGCTGCAGCAGATTTTCCTATTGAAGTAGTGGTGGGTCCTGAGTTTGTGACGGGAAGTACACGAATGAAGAGTGGAACTGCGCAGAAACTCGTTTTGAATATGATCTCTACTTCTGTAATGATTCAATTGGGTCGAGTAGAAGATAATAAAATGGTCAATATGCAATTGACCAATGAAAAGTTAGTAGATAGAGGTACTAAGATGCTGATGGAAAAGTCAGGTATAACTGATTATGAAAAGGCAAAAGATCTTTTGTTATCGCAGGGCAGTGTTAAAAAGGCCTTGTTGCATTTGGAGGGGTCTTGAGTTATGCATACGATAGAGCCCTTTTACAATTGGCAACATATCTATGAAAGTGAAAAGGATGTTCGATCCCCTTTTTTTGGAAGAGAACATTCTGAATTTGAGTTTTCTCAAACTATTTACAACTATTATATCCATCCGCAATGGGATGAATTTGGCAGTAAAACACTCTACGCAAAGGTGCTGATGGCCGACTATGAAGAAAAATATGTCGTCATTGAATTATTGGGAGAATGGAATGATGCTGTTGAAAATGATATCATGCAATTGAAAAGAGAAGTGGTGGATAAATTTATGGAGGAGGGTATTTGCTTTTTTATTCTGATTGCAGAAAATGTATTGAATTATCATTATGACAGTAGTGATTACTATGAAGAGTGGTCTGAAGATGTAGAGGACCGGGGCGGCTGGGTTGTTTGTTTGAATCTGCCTCCTCAGACCTTGAGAGAATTTCAACAACATCGTCTTAATCGTTATCTCAGTTTACAAGATTTGCCCGACTGGCGCATCTATAAGCCCTATCATCTTTTCAAGAAGCTTTCTTTACAGCTAAATGGCTGACCTCTTTTTTTTAAAATAGGCCTGTTTTCTTCAAATCTTTTACTCATTTTCAATTGCTGGATGTTAATTTTGCATTCTGGAAAATTGCTTGTACTGCACGATTCGCTAAACAATAAAAATTTTGTCTGATGAAATGGTCGGCGCTGTTTACTTCCTCGGTTGGTAGAAAATGGGTGATGGGGTTAACTGGTATTTTTTTGATTTTATTCTTAGTAGTGCATGTGGGCTTGAATGCGTGTATTTGGGCCATGGATGGTGGAGTGATGTTTAATAAGGCCGCTCATTTTATGGGGTCTAATGTGGTTCCAAGAATTTTAGAGATTGGCTTATTTGTTGGATTCATATTGCACATTTTACAAGGGTGGACCTTAGAACTAAGTAACCGGGCTGCCCGTAAAAAGGGTTACGCCGTAAGTATGGGAAATAAGGGGAGTAAATGGTACAGCCGTAGCATGGGAATTTTAGGAACCTTGTTATTTCTCTTTTTGGTAATGCATTTGTCTCACTTTTGGGTACCCAGCCGAATTACAGGTCTAAATCCTGTTTTAATTGATGGCAAAGAGTATCATGATCTCTATGGCGAAATGCTGGCTGTATTTCAGGATAATTTAGTGGTAGTCCTCCTATATGTGCTGGGGTGTTTCTCATTAGCTTGGCATTTGCTGCATGGATTTCAAAGTGCTTTCAGAACATTAGGCGTTAGCAATGCACGATACTTAAACTTGATTGAAAAAACTGGTTTTGTTTTTTCGTTGATTGTGTCGATGGCTTTTGCTTTGATGCCTGTGAGCATGTATTTGGGATGGGTGAAATAATTTTTAAACTAGAAAAGTATTGTTATGCTGGATTCCAAAATTCCTGCCGGATCACTGGAAACAAAGTGGACAGATTATAAAGGGCATTGTAAACTCGTCAATCCTGCCAATAAAAGAAAGTTAGAAGTTATTGTTGTAGGTACTGGTCTCGCGGGTGCCTCTGCCGCTGCCTCTTTAGGTGAGCTTGGTTATCAAGTAAAAGCATTTTGCTTTCAGGATTCACCCAGACGAGCACACTCTATTGCTGCACAAGGAGGAATCAATGCAGCTAAAAACTATCAAAATGATGGCGACTCTGTATTCCGCCTTTTTTATGATACCATTAAAGGAGGAGATTACCGTGCGCGTGAAGCAAATGTGCATCGATTAGCAGAGGTTAGTGTCAATATTATTGATCAGTGCGTGGCGCAAGGCGTTCCTTTTGCGCGTGAATATGGAGGGCTTTTGAATAATAGATCATTTGGTGGAACACAGGTTAAAAGAACATTTTATGCGGCTGGACAAACGGGACAGCAGTTGTTGATTGGAGCATATCAGGCTTTAGAGAGACAAGTTGCGCTAGGTAAAGTGCAAATGTTTACCCGTCACGAGATGTTAGATGTGGTTGTGATCGATGGGAAAGCACGTGGCGTTATTTGTCGCAATCTAGTAACAGGAGAACTCGAGCGACATTTTGGACATGCTGTGCTGCTTTGCACAGGAGGTTATGGTAATGTATTCTATCTCTCCACCAATGCCATGGGTAGCAATGTAACAGCAGCGTGGAAGGCGCATAAAAAAGGAGCTTATTTTGGCAATCCTTGTTTTACACAGATCCACCCAACATGTATTCCGGTGAGTGGCGACCATCAGTCCAAACTAACACTGATGTCTGAGTCGTTGCGTAATGATGGACGTATATGGGTTCCTGCAAACAAGGATGACAAGCGACATCCCAATGATATTCCTGAGGAGGAAAGAGATTACTTCCTGGAAAGACGCTATCCTGCTTTTGGTAATTTAGTTCCCCGTGATGTTGCTTCTCGTGCTGCCAAAGAAAGATGTGATGCAGGTTATGGGGTAGGCACTACTGGTCAAGCTGTCTATTTAGATTTCAAGTATAACCTCATTAATAAATACGGAAAAGCCGAGGCTAATAAACTTGGTATAAGCAATCCTGATACAGCCACGTTGGTAAAACTTGGTAAGGAGGTTGTGAAAGAGGAATATGGAAACCTCTTTGACATGTATGAAAAAATTACGGGTGAAAATCCTTACGAAGTACCAATGCGAATCTATCCTGCAGTGCACTATACTATGGGTGGATTATGGGTTGATTACGAGTTAATGACTAGTGTAAAAGGTTTGTATGCACTTGGTGAAGCTAATTTCAGTGATCATGGTGCTAATCGTTTAGGCGCCTCTGCATTGATGCAAGGTCTCGCCGACGGTTATTTTGTGATACCCTATACAATTGGAAACTATCTGGCAGATGAAATTGCAACCAAGCCGGTTCCTACAAATCATCCTGCCTTTGAAGAAGCAGAAAAATCTGTTGCTGATCGTTTAAATAAGTTATTGTCTATACAAGGATCGCAAACGGTGGAAAGCTTCCATAAGCGACTAGGTAAAATCATGTGGGACAAATGTGGAATGGCTAGAAATGAAGAAGGGCTAAAGCAAGCAATTGCCGAAATACGACAATTAAAAGCCGAATTCTGGTCTGATGTTAGAATACCTGGAGGTATCAATGAAATGAATCCTGAACTGGATAAAGCAGGCCGTGTTGCTGACTTTATTGAATTAGGGGAACTAATGTGCCAAGATGCGCTCGATCGAAATGAGAGCTGTGGTGGTCATTTCAGAGAAGAGAGTCAAACAGAAGAAGGAGAGGCAAAGAGAGATGATGTAAACTATGCTTATGTGGCTGCTTGGGAATATCAAAAGGATAGTCAATGGCAGTTACACAAAGAACCTTTACAGTTTGAAATAGCTAAGCCTTCTCAACGTAGTTATAAATAACGATTATCATTTGTAAAAGCAAGATTATGCAACATTATACAATGAATCTTACCTTAAAAGTTTGGCGTCAGAAAAATGCTACTGATAATGGGCATTTTGAAACATATCCTGTCCAAAATATATCTTCCGAAATGTCATTTTTGGAAATGATTGATGTGTTGAATGAGCAGTTGATTAAAGATGGAAAAGAGCCCATTGCCTTTGATCACGATTGCAGAGAAGGAATTTGTGGTATGTGTTCGATGTATATCAATGGTCGTCCACATGGACCTTGGCAACAGAATACCACCTGTCAATTGCATATGCGTGCATACAAGGACGGTGATACCATTGTTGTTGAACCTTGGAGGGCAAATTCATTCCCAGTTGTGAAGGATTTAATGGTAGACAGAAGTGCGTTTGATCGTATTATCCAGGCTGGAGGATATATTTCTGTAAACACGGGTAATGCTGTAGATGCAAACGCTATTCCAGTTGAAAAGGATAAGGCGGATGCCGCCTTTGCTGCTGCAGCTTGTATCGGCTGCGGGGCTTG
>DDPN01000076.1:5162-8472 GCA_002342205.1 Chitinophagaceae bacterium UBA2467
AAAGAAGAAACGCGCCCTTAATATGGTGGCACAGATGGACAAAGAAGGGTTTGGCGCTTGTACTAATACCGGTGCTTGTGAAGCGGTTTGTCCTAAAGGAATATCAATTGAAAATATAGCACGTTTGAATCGTGAATATATGATGGCAGGATTGTCCGCGAATGAATAATTGACTGTTGTTCAATTATTTAACTATTTCATTTAGATTTATACATTAAATCTAAAATGCATCACATCCCCGTCTTTTACTATATATTCCTTTCCTTCAATTCTTAGTTTTCCGGCATCTCGACAAGCTGATTCTGAGCCGTAGTTGATAAAGTCATCATAAGCGATCACCTCTGCCTTGATGAATCCTTTTTCAAAGTCACTATGAATGACCCCTGCGGCCTGTGGTGCTTTCCAGCCCTGCTGAATAGTCCAGGCTCTTACTTCTTGAACTCCCGCAGTAAAATAGGTGTACAAGTTTAATAGTTTATAGGCGCCACGAATAAGTCGGTCTAGTGCAGGTTCTTTCATGCCATATTCTTCCATGAATAACTGCTTGTCAGCAGGCTCCTCCATTTCAGCAATCTGTGCCTCAATAGAATTATTCATGATGATTAAGGTTGCGTTCTCGCGTTGAATTGCGGCTTGAAGGGACTCGGAGAATTTATTTCCCGTGTGCATAGAAGGCTCATCTACATTCGCAACGTATAATACCGGCTTTTCTGTTAGTAAGAATAAGTCGGCAATGGCTACTCTTTCCTCTTTACTTAGTGATAATTCACGGATATTTTTACCTTGTTCCAAGTGATCTTTACATCTATTCAATACCTCTAATTCACCTTTAAGTTTTGGGTCGACACGCGCTTGCTTTTCTGTTTTTTGAATTTTCTTCTCAACACTATCCAAATCTTTTAATTGCAATTCAGTGTCTATAATCTCTTTGTCACCAACAGGATTGATGGCTCCTTCGTCCCGTAAAATATTTTCATCTTCAAAACAGCGAATTACATGTATGATGGCATCTACTTCACGGATGTTGCCCAGAAATTTATTTCCTAATCCTTCTCCTTTACTGGCACCACGTACGAGTCCTGCGATATCAACAATTTCAATTTGTGTAGGAACTACTTTATCTGGTTGTACTAACGCTGCTAATTTCTGTAATCGGAAGTCGGGTACATCTACTAAGCCAACGTTGGGGTCTATCGTGCAAAAACGATAATTACTAGCCTGCGCTTTAGCGCTATTGCTAACCGCATTAAAAAGAGTGCTTTTACCAACGTTTGGAAGTCCTACAATTCCTGCCTGTAAAGCCATAAGTTATATTAAAGGTGTGCCAAAAATTAGGCGAGCAAAAGTACAGAAATCAATTTTCCTATCTTCAGGTAAGAAAAACAAGATTATGACACTGACTCGTATTTGGGCCGCCTTTGTAATCATCGCTTTTTTAGTAGGCAGTTTTAGAATGATGAATGGCGATGAGAAAATTTTTATGCGGATGATTACTGGAAAATCAACCGATAAAAATGATAGTACATTTTACTTGTCCGTTGGTGACCCTGTCAAAATGGGTCTATCCTCCACTTATCCCGTTTTTTTGGCTGATTATGGGCTCTTTCAAACTTCTGATCCTGTTAAGGCGAGCTATATTTTGACCGATCATCATTCCGAAGATTCTTTGGCCAGTATAACTAGGGTATACCCACAATTACAGGTTTTTTCATTCATTGGAATTCAGCAAAAGTTGATAAGACGGGTAGACGGTGTCATCGAGACCGCTAAAAATGCTTTTCTGGATATTATTTTACCATTGGTAGGGATTTTAGCGCTGTTTATGGGCTTTTTAGCAATTGCCGAAAGAGCCGGGGGCGTACGTCTGCTATCCAGAATTATATGGCCTTTTTTCTCTAGAATTTTCCCGGATATTCCAAAGGGACATCCGGCTACTGGTCATATGATGATGAATTTTTCCGCTAATCTTTTGAATTTGGATAATGCGGCCACGCCCTTTGGATTAAAGGCGATGGAAAGTTTACAAGAGCTAAATCCCAATAAATCGGAGGCTAGTAACGCGCAATTGATGTTTTTGGCTCTTCATGCTTCAGGCCTGACATTAATTCCTGTTACTATAATTGCCTACAGATCTGGGTTGGGCGCTGCAGATCCAACTGATATTTTTATTCCTTGTATGATTGCCACTTTTGTGGCTACTATGGCTGCTTTATTTATTGTTTCGTGGCGTCAACGAATTAATTTATTTCAACCGGTTATTATCGGGTGGGTGGGAGCGATAACCGGGGTGATTGCATTACTGGTAAGTTATGTGATAAAATTGGACGCAGCCTCTTCACAGCTATTTTCTTCTAAATTGAGTAATGGCTTGATATTATTCATTTTTGTAGCAATAGTGGTAGGAGGGGTCTACAAAAAGATAGATGTGTTTGATGCCTTTGTAGAAGGAGCAAAAGGTGGCTTTGAAACTGCAATACGAATCATTCCTTACATAGTTGGAATGCTTGTTGCCATTAGCTTGTTGCGTACCAGTGGTAGTTTTGATTATTTAATAAATGGAGTCAAGTATCTATTTGCAGCACTGGGCACAGATACTCGCTTTGTTGATGGGCTACCCACTGCGTTAATAAAACCATTGAGTGGAAGTGGAGCTCGTGGAATGATGTTAGATACGATGAAAACATATGGCCCTGATTCATTTGCTGGAAGGCTATCAGCTGTCTTGCAGGGTTCATCCGATACGACTTTCTACGTGGTAGCCGTTTATTTTGGATCAGTGGGTGTGCGTAATACTCGCTATGCGATTGGTTCAATGCTGTTAGCGGATCTGGTTGGGGTGCTAACTGCTATTTTCCTTAGTTATCTATTCTTTGCATAAAGTAGTTGCATAAAAAAAGTCGCCCATTTGGACGACTTTTTTTATTACTATAAATAGTGATTAGTAGTTCACCACTAAAGTTGCAGCGCGAATGCTGGTTCCACTGGTGGCACGATGTGATCCGCGATAGACCACTGTGTAGCTACGCTGAGGTAAAAGAGTAGAAACAGTAGAGGTAGCTAGTACTGTTGTAGTACCCGCTAATCTGATTTGAAAAGCCTCTGTTCCTATTCTAGAAGGATGAACAATAAAATCTGTTACATCTGTATACTTCAAATTAGTAGCTACAATTTCGTTTTTACCAAGAGAAACAACATCGATAGCAGGAGTTTCAGCAACACCATTGTATGCAAAATTCGCAAAACGAACTCTGCAAGTAGTGTCAGTTGGAATAGTGATTGGAGTTCTTACTGTTTTCTGCTTAGGTGAAGT
>DDPN01000137.1 GCA_002342205.1 Chitinophagaceae bacterium UBA2467
CTAAAAATGTAAGGGAAGCCCAACACATTATTTACCTGATTGGGATAATCACTACGACCGGTAGCCATAATGATATCTTTTCTAGCTTCAACAGCATCTTCCCAACTAATTTCAGGATCGGGGTTGGCCATCGCAAAAACGATTGGATTTTTTGCCATGGTCTTCACCATCTCTTTGCTTAGAATTCCACCTTTGCTGAGACCAATAAAAACATCAGCATCTTTTAATGCTTCTGCCAAGCTCATGTTTTTACCTTTGGCCAAGAATTCTTTTTTCAAATCATCGAGATCATTTCTGCTTTCATGTACCAGGCCCTTGCTATCATATACCCAGAAATTTTCTTTTTTAGCCCCCAATGCTACATATAGTTTCATACAGGCTACTGCAGCTGCTCCAGCCCCACTTACTACAAATTTTAATTTCTCAATTCTTTTCTTTTGTAGTTCGCAGGCATTTAATAAGGCAGCAGCACTAATGATGGCTGTTCCGTGCTGATCATCATGCATCAGTGGAATGCTCATCTCTTCTTTAAGTCTCTTTTCAATGTAAAAACATTCTGGCGCTTTGATGTCTTCCAGATTGATCCCGCCAAAAGTGGGCTCTAATGCTTTTACAATTTCAACGAATTTCTCAGGATCTTTTTCATTGATCTCGATGTCAAACACATCGATATCTGCAAATATTTTGAATAGTACTCCCTTTCCTTCCATAACCGGTTTTCCTGCCTCCGGTCCAATGTCACCCAGCCCGAGCACAGCTGTTCCATTGCTGATTACAGCAACCAGGTTTCCTTTTGCTGTGTATTTATATACATCCTCTGGGTTTGCTGCAATTTCCAGACAAGGGGATGCAACGCCAGGTGAGTAAGCGAGCGAAAGATCTCTTTGTGTTTTTGCTTCTTTGGTGGGAACTACTTCAATTTTGCCTGGTCTTCCTTTTGCGTGATATTCCAGGGCTTGTTGTTTACGTAGGTCACTAGCCATGCTGTATAAGATTGAATTTGTAAAGGTAAGTCAAATAAATGGGCCATTTTGAATGGTGTCACCCCCTTCGTTACTGGGGGTCTACCGAAATAGCCAGCCAGGCCATTAGGCTGACTCCTTGTTCCAATGCTTGTTCGTCTATATCAAATCGTGAAGTGTGTACGCCATGAGTAATTCCTTTTTCTTGATTGCGGGTACCTAGTCTAAAAAAACAGGCAGGAATTTGTTGAGCATAATATCCAAAGTCTTCGGCTCCCATTCTGATTTCGGTTTCTTCTACATTTTTTTCTCCGATTAATTGATTGGCTTGCTCCCTTGCTTTTTGAGTAAGTGTATCATCATTGATTACGCAGGGATATCCCACATCAATATGAATATTGGCCTGACCGCCCATTGACTCCACTAACTCCGTTGTAGTTTTTTTGATTAGCTCATGTGCTTTCAATCGCCAGTTTTCATTCATCGCTCTGAATGTGCCCATCAATTTTACTTCGTCTGGAATCACATTGGTTGTACTTCCACCCTGAATTGAAGTAATGGACAGAACACAAGGATTAAAAGGATCATTTTTTCTGCTAATTACTTGTTGCAAAGCAGTAATCAAATGAGAACTAATTAAAATGGGATCAACGGTCATGTGCGGAGAAGCGGCATGACCTCCTTTTCCACGAACAGTGATGTATAGTTCATCTGCACTTGCCATTACTTTACCTTTTCTAAAACTTACTTTACCAACATCCATGGTCGTGTGCACGTGTAAGGCAAAAATGGCATCTGGCTTAGGATTTTCTAACACACCTTCTTTGATCAATAAGTGAGCGCCACCAGGATTTTTTTCTTCGCCCGGTTGAAAAATTAGTTTTACCGTTCCTTCCCACTGGTCTTTTGTTTCTTGCAAAATTTTAGCAGCCCCCAATAAGCAGGCTGTATGAACATCATGCCCACAAGCATGCATCACGCCATCTACACAAGAGCGATAAGGCACATCGTTTTCTTCGAGTATGGGTAGCGCATCCATATCTGCGCGTAACGCAATGACTTTTTTAGTTGGGTTTTTGCCCTTGATTAATCCGATTACTCCCGTGTTAACCTTGATCTCGTAGGGGATTTGAAATTCATCCAGTTTTGATTGTATAAACTTGGATGTATTGAACTCTTGATAACTTAACTCAGGGTGACGATGAAGGTGACGACGCCACGCAATGACTTCAGATAGGTTTTCTTTAGCCAATTGTTGAATGAGCGCTTGCATGCCGCAAAAATAGGACTTGCTAAGATTAAACTTGATTATTCTTGGTCGGGGGCTTCTTCCTCGCCTGGCAACTTTAATTTCACTTCAATTATATCATTGATTACAAAAACGCCTTTAGGAAAAAGCAATTCAAGTCTTCTTTGATACGTATCGGCTTCCTTTCTTTCTTTAAAATTGCCCACTTTGACTTTATAGTAAGGGGACTGATGAAATAGGTAGGCTTTTAGTTCGGGAAATGCGGTGTATACTTTTGTTTTGGCAGCGAGCGCCTCATCACGAAGTGTTGTGCTGATAACAAGTAATCGATAGCCTTTTTCCAATCGTCTTGCATTACGACTGGTTTCCTCATTTATCTGAATTTGTTTCTTGATTAGCAGATCTAGTCTAGGGTCTTTTTTTATAGAGATTGAAGGAGACTCTGTTTTTGTTATGAATAAACTGTCTTGGCTGGAGCAGACCTGTGTCGTACCGATAAATGATAGTATGAAAACTAAGAAAATGCGCCACATAGAACAAAGGTACGCCTCCTAATAACTGTTTCCGCTACCTGCAATGGATTGAATCGGGTGCCAGGTGGTTTTGATCTCTTGAAGATCCATAATTAGATAGGGAGATTGGCCTTGTGCGGTTGTTAGATCCATCTTACTCCAATTGAAAAGACGCTTTACACTTTTGGCGCCACTTTGCTGAATTGCAGTCCAGGAATCTGTTTCAATAGCTGTGGCAACAATTGCGTTGATGTCCATATGACCACTTATCCAACTAATTAATTCTTGTTTGCTACCTGTTAAAATATTGATAACACCTCCCGGTACGTCTGAGCTGTGCAACACCTCTGCAAAACTGATTGCACTTAGAGGTTGTTTTTCACTTGCTAATATAACTGTAGTATTCCCTCCTGCAATGCAAGGCGCAAGAAGTGAAACTAATCCTAACAGGGGTTGTTCTTCAGGTGCAATTAAAGCAACTACACCAGTAGGTTCTGGAGTAGAAAAATTATAGTGGGAACTCGCAACAGGGTTAACTGAACTGAACAAAGCCTGGTATTTGTCACACCAGCCAGCATAGTAAATAAGACGATCAACAGCATTTTTTATCTCTCGATTTGCAGCTGAAACAGATTGACCTTGTGCAACTAGCTCTTCTCTGAATTGAACTTTTCTGCTTTCCAGCATCTCGGCAATTCGATAAAGAATTTGTCCACGGTTAAAACCACTTCGATTGCTCCATCCTCCCCATGCAGCTCTAGCTGCAACAACCGCATCGCGCAAATCCTTTCTGGAAGACAGACATGCATTGGCTATTGTTTTTCCTTGCGGATTTTTTATTGCATACGTTCTGCCTGATTCAGTTCGAGGAAATTGTCCTCCAATAAAAAGTTTGTAGGTCTTCCAAACTTCCAATCTTTCTGTTTTACTCATAGCTTTTTATTAACTCAGTTGAACATAAGGATAGAGACCGTGTAAGCCTCCTTCTCTGCCAAATCCACTTTCTTTATAGCCTCCAAATGGAGAAACCGGATCAAATAAATTGTAGGTGTTTGCCCAAATCACTCCGGCGCATAATCGTTTCGAGAGATTGAAAATACGAGCACCCTTATCTGTCCATACGCCTGCGCTAAGCCCATAAGGAGTATTGTTTGCTTTTTCTATGACTTCATCTTCTGTTCTGAATGTGAGTATACAAAGCACCGGTCCAAATATTTCTTCCTGTGCAATGCGACTGCTTTGTGCCACATTCGAAAACAATGTAGGTGGGCAGAAATATCCTTGATGGGGAATTTTACATTTGCTCTGATAAAAACTAGCTCCTTCTTTCTTGCCTATTTCAATATAGGACTGAATGCTTTTTAGTTGTTGAAAAGAATTGATTGCTCCTATGTCTGTGTTCTTATCCATAGGATCTCCCACGCGAAGGGTGGCAAGTCTGTCTTTTAATTTTGCGATAAAAGTTTTTGCAATGGATTCCTGCACGTATAATCGAGAGCCTGCACAGCAAACATGACCCTGGTTGAAAAAAATACCATTGACAACACCTTCAACGGCCTGATCAATG
>DDPN01000124.1 GCA_002342205.1 Chitinophagaceae bacterium UBA2467
GAGGCAAAGCTATCAGCACTTTTAAAAGAAAAGGAAGTGCTGGAGGATCGTATCAATCATACTGGCAGCATGGAGGTGAATAAACTTTCCCAGTTACAAGAGCAACTAAGTGTAGTAAAAGCCTCCATTGAAAAAACGGAATCCTTTTTAGAGAAGTTAAATACTGATCTAAATGAACGTAAACGTTGGTTGAATGAACAGATTGAGAGTTCAATGAATCGTAAGTCAAATTTGTTTCTTGATTTGTATAAAAGAATTGATAGTGCTGTAACAATTTTAAAAGATGCGTATACCGCAAAAAAGGATATTCTATCCAGTACTATCGACTTGCGCAAACAGGCACTTGTTACGGCTGGACGTAGTTTGTCTCGCAAGAAGGAAGATCTAGATCAACTATTTAAAAAATATTTGACACTTGTAGAGGGGGAACGTCGTCGCATTTTAGAATCCTGCACAGAAGCAGGTGCAGGTTGTGGAGGAGCAGATACTTATTCTGCTTCTAGTGCTCTATGGTCCGAGTCGCTAGGCTGTATTGAATTGATGGAAGGGGGGCATGCCAAGACACCTACATACGGTTGTGCAGACGAAGCAGAACTTTATCTATCGTATTTTAATGCGTTGGTGCAAGGGCTTTCTCCTGAAGACAATAGTGCATTACAGCGAAAAACCTCAAATACAAAGTACGACGCAATTATGGAAAAGGTACACGATTAAATACACCTCATATGAAACTAACTGTTTTATTATTTACCCTGCTTTTATCAATGGGAACTTTTGCGCAAAGTTCGGCATATAAAGACCTGTTGAAAAAAACTGAACAGCGGTCGAACGAAAACCAATGGGATGAAGTAGTCATTCTGGCCACTGATCTATTAACAGAAGATCCATCACGTGGTGATGGATATTACTACACTGCTCTTGCGTTGTTGAAGCTGGGTGAAATCGACCGTGTTGCTAATTATCTAGCCTTAGCTTCGAAGAGTGCTGACAATAATCTGAAAAAGAAAATTCAGGAACTGCAAAATATCGTCTCCGGTCAGAAAAATTTGAATGTTACATTGGTAAAAATCGAAGAGCTTCAGCGGAGTGGGAAGAATGCTGAAGCCGCTACTGAGTGGCATAAAGTATGGCAACAAGATAAAAAGCAGTTTACTTATGCTTTGAATGCGGTGGAGAACTTTGTGATTGTGAAAAAGTTTCCTGAAGCACTTGAAATATTAAATGATCCAAGTTTGGCTAATGAGCCCCGCGCTATAGAACTCGCAAAGCGCCTTAATAGCACTGATATCATGAAAAAGATTAATACAGCTGCTGAGGCAATTGAAAATGGTAAGCAACTGATGCAGCAAGGTCAATATTATATGGCTACATCATCATTTGCCGAAGCTTTGCTACTAAATCCAGATGCCAGCGAAGCAAAACAATTAAAAGCAATAGCAGAAGATGAAAGTGTCTGGAACATGGCAATTAATATAAACCGAGTTGATTATTATCAAGGTTATGAAAAAGGGGCTACGCTGAAAAAGCATTTGGAAGAAGCCCGCCAGCGGATTGCTGCCTTATTGTTGATCGAAGGAGAAAAGGCGGCAAGCAGACAGCAGGTGTCAGATATGGAAAAGTATCTCGACCAGGTAATTAATAATTATGGCAATACACAACAAAAGCAAAAGGCTAAAGAAATTAAATGCAATGGGTTGGTGAATTCGGCGCGTTACTATGCGGGCATCAAAGAGTATTATGCGCAAAATCGGGCGTCTAAGTATTTTGCGCTAGCCGGTACTAATTGCGAGGGGCAACGATTCGAGGCACAGGTAGCATCCGCTAATAAGTTATCAAAAAAATATAGTCATCCTAGTGGTGGGTTTTTAAATTTTGTAAGAGATGAGATTAGCACTTTAGGGTTATCTGTTGGGCGAATCAATAATCAAAAGCTTGGTGGCTATTGGACGATGCGTATGAAAGAATATTTTTCAGACAAAGCTTATTATACCGTCAACAATAATAATCAGTTGACGGGCAACATAAATACTAATATTAGGCGTAGTCTAGGCAAAGAAGTTAAGAATACCAATATTGAGGCGTTGATTGGGGTGACAGCTAAGCTAACGTATCCATTATGGCTATATCTAGGAGTAGGTATAGCTGAAAACAATACGCTGTGGCTTATGAACGAGTATAATAGTTCAAATACCTTAACTGGTACCGGGTGGGCTAAAAATACCGATCTCTCAGGTACTGATATTGTAATGGAAGCCGGGGTCATGATGAAATTGGGTAAAATTAATTTCTCAACTGGGTATAAATTTTACGATTCCAATAAGGGAGCAATCACACTAGGAGTAGGTTTCTGCCGATAAGATGTATTAGTAGGATTAGTATTTTGTAATACTGTTATGATGAAGAAATTATTACTTTTTATTTTGATTGCTGCATCTCTGTTGGGATGTGAAATGAATCAAGAGAAAAATGCTGATGTTCATTTCAAGTATCTGGGCTATGGCGATTCAACATTGTCTGTGATATATGGTTCAGTTTTGGAAGATAGTAATGGAACACAAAAACCTTTAAGTAAGGTGTTAGTAGATATAATTGGATCTAATAAAACAACAACATCAGATGAGTTTGGAAATTTTAGTATTGGGACGGAGTCGGGACAATACAAGATACAAGTAAGTAAAAAGGGATATCAATCTGTGTTGTTCGAAAATTATCAAGCTGTTTCTGACAGAGTTTCTACTGTCAAAATAAATCTTAAGAGAGGGGAGGGAGTTAAAGTTGTATACTTGGCAGACAAGAAAAATTAAGTTTTTACTACAAACGAGATTAGTGTTAAAAGACTAATTTGATTTCTCAGTTTTCCCCATCACAGTACCAGACCAATCAGGATCTGCAGCACCAACCCATTTTCCGTTGCTACTACGATAGGCAGCCTGTACTCTCCCGAATTGTGCCATTTTTGAAACAACCTCTGTGGCTGCATTTTTTCTTTTTAATTCATTTAATGTTTCAGGGTTTTCCCAAAATATGCCCGGATGGTTTTCGATCAGTAATTTATCTGACAATTGAAAAACTCTAGCTGCAGAAATTGCTTGATCAAGTGGAAGACCTCTGTCAATAAACCGACTGATTGTTTGCACTACGGCAGGAACAATTCGCGCACCACCTGCGGCACCTAGGGCAAGAAAAGGTTTTCCATCTTTGTAAATGATTACTGGAGAAATATGGGATGACGCACGTTCGCCAGGACTCATTTTACCAAGATAAGGCCCCATAGTTGTGGCAAGCATGAATCCGCCTTTTTCAGACGCAACCTTCGAACCCATGGTTGGACCTAAGGATTGGGTAAGACTAATCATATTTCCTTGTACATCTGCGGCTACTAAATGAGTAGTATGCCCATTTTGCGAATCAGAGGATGGAGAAACAGTTGCGGCTTTCCTAATTAAAAATGTGTCTTCCATCCATCTCTTCTTAGCAAAATCAGATTTTGTCAAAAGTGTTTCATTTGTTTTAAGATATTTTCTGTCTTCATATGCCAATGCATGGGCTTTAGCATGGTGGAGAAGAAAATCTGATTCGCTACAGTTTTTCAAATCTACCTGATCTAACATTTGTAGCATTTCAATAACAACCGCACCATAAGAGGGCATTCCTAGTGAATAAATTTCATAGCCTCTGTAGTTTCCTTTGTGGATGGTTGAATTTTGTGTTTTATAGTTAGCTAAATCAGATAAGCTCAAACTTCCTCCACCCGATTGAATCTCTTTTGAAAGATTGGCAGCTGTGGTGCCCGTGTAGAAAGATTTGCCTTTATCTACTCCAATTTCTTCAAGGGTAGAGGCGAGGGCTGGTTGAACAAATAATTCGCCTCCCTTAAGGAGTGAATCATTTTT
>DDPN01000079.1 GCA_002342205.1 Chitinophagaceae bacterium UBA2467
TTCGTTCAATTGCTTCAGACTCTAGGGCTTTATACGCTAAAAACACCGATCCACATTTGCGCTGAAACGTCACCATAAATGCTTTTAAGCTTTCATTGTCTTCAATGTATTGCTGTTGAGCTATTTTTTTCTCTTGTTCTGAAGCCGTTAACTTTGCTTCCATCCGTGGATTACGCCGTAGCGATTCTTGCATCTCCCCAAGCTTAAAATAGTCTTTAGGCGTGAGTCCCTTATGTGTGGTTCTATCAAGGCGAGATCCATAGTCTAACAACTGATCGATGATGCCATTGTGTCCCATATAACAAGCAACGTGTAATGCTGTTCTTCCTTGATAATCTATTTGATCTACATTCGCATGATAGCGTAATAACTTTTCAATCACTTGGTAGTGACCGTTAGCACCAGCAATATGTAACGCTGTAATGCCTCGATAATCACCCTTGTTCAACATTTCTTCTAAAATCTCGGATCCATACATCTTCTTGACGCTGCTAAGTAATTGCTCAACAATATTTGCATGCCCTTCGGCACTTGCCATGTAAACTGCATGGTGCCCTTTACTATCGACATAAGGGATAAAAGCGCCCTTTTCGATAAGGGAATAGACCATAACTTCATTACCGCTAAAAGCAAAGATTTCTAATAAGCTCTGCTGATCTCCTTGATCACAAAGATTTGGATTTCCTTGATCAACGTCTAAGTACCTTTTAATTCGTTGTAGTCCATCAGATCGTCCGACAATGGCACAAAGGTTTTCCATCACATCAACCTGAATACCAGCTTGTAGCGCTGGAATTTTTTGTACTATTTCCACTCTATCTTCTGCTCCATAAAGAAGACAGCTATCTATTGCTAATTGCGCCAATCCTGGGAACAAAAAAATATACCTAAGGATGACGGAGCCTAAACTTCCCATTTCGGTTCTACGATTAATCAGATTAGATACGACTACCAATATGTTCTCCCTCGCGTTTTTCCAAGTTAAACAGTATGCTAGAAGACTCAGAAAACGACTTTGTCTTCTCTTGATCTTGCTGAACATCGAGACAATAAGCTGTATACGGAGCAGCAATGAGTCTCTCTACTCCTATCGGATCTCCAGAAATAATGCAGTATCCATAGTTTCCAGAGGCCAAACGTTGCAAAGCACGCTCAATTTGACGAGATAAGAGGTTTTCATGGGTATAAAAAGCGTGATGTGTTTGTGAGAGATACTCGATGGCACTTTGATCAACGGGATCAGCTTGGGAATGGCCAGTATCAAGATCTATAGATGCATAAAACGAAGCTGTTTGGCTTAATCTTTCAAGGTCTTCTTCAAGCCTTTTCTTAAAAAATTCCTTCATCTGCCGTGACATATAAACAGTGTCATTTAAAGGATTATAATTTTTTTGCGCCATAAAATTTTTCGTGCTTAACACAATGGAGTCATTGATAATCTCAAAAAATCTCCAAGACAAGCTGTATAATGATGCAGTTTTTTGCTTTATTACCTATGCAATAGAATAGTCTGTTAAATGTTTTAAAGATGCGATGTGTGAGTTTAAAAGCTGATTTTTTATGACTACGTCGATTTAATTTTCAGTTGTCATAAACAAAACTACGGACCCAAAATCAATTTTTTATGCAATTAGATCAGAAATTAAAACGTCTCTATTTCCTTGTATCAATCCTCTGTCAACAAGTGTTGCCGTATCATTGTTTTAACCGCAGCCATTGCAATGCCCAAAGCTAAGTAGCCTCTTTCGGTATTCTTCTACATCATGAAGCCGTCTGTGATTGGTATCGGAATTTTGGCGATCATTTTAAAAATGCCATCAAAACTACCACAATGACACATGGCATTTAGATAAAAGGACGGCAAAATTAATAGCTAACCCTTTATGATTTTGCGTGCCGTTGATGAGAAAGAGATAAAATTAGATGTGTTTTTTGCAAAAGCGTCTTCATAAGAAAGCAGCTATTTTTTCTCAGTTGTTTGTTGAGGTATTAACCGTCGCCACGCGCCATTGTTGACGATACACTCAAAAGCTACAATAAGCTTACCAAATTCATGTATGCGAAATCTAACAGCCGCTCCTACAAACGTTTAAATAATCGCGTTGAGAATGCGCATCAGCCAAGGAGCCGTAAACAGCAGTGTTTAATCAAATGAAATTCAAGCCAGCGCAGGGAAATCAAGAGCTCTTTTCCATATAAATTCCCCTGCTTCATCTTAACTTTAACCTTATTAAGCCGATGGTACCGTTAAAATCTTGGAGGAAGAATGATTAACGTGTATCAAAAATTTTGAAACTGCTTGTTCTGAAGTTTGCACACCTAGCTTTTTACGAATATTCATTAAATGAAATGCTATAGAAGGCGGAGAGATATCTAAATTATAACTAATTTGTTTAACTGTTAATCCTTGAGATTTTTGCGCAAGAACTTCCCTTTCTCTTTTCGTTAATTTTTCTAAAAATTTACTTTTCTTTATCCCTATAATTTTTTCAGTACAAACATTTGCCGCTAAAGAAAGAGTATACATTACATCCGGATGCAAGGATGCTTGATTAAATATCGTAAAAAACCCATGAAAAGTAGGACGAGGTAGCAAGGGAATAGTAATACCTGACTTTATCCCAAAATCATTCGCATGTTTCATCAATTCTTGCTGGAAAGGAAAAAGATCTTTAAAATTTTTTATATCCCACTCGAAAGGCATTGCCACTTTTTGTAAAGAATTAAAAATTGGATCGGCTAAATAATATTTATTTTTTTTATAATGTGTCTCCCATTTTAAAGGACATGTACTGTAGAAATAAAAAGATTCTGTAATTTCCTTTTTCCCAAAAAATATGGCTAAAGAAAAACGTTTAAGGCAAAAATTAAAACAAATACTTTT
>DDPN01000021.1 GCA_002342205.1 Chitinophagaceae bacterium UBA2467
GACAAATCAGAGATCACTAACCAAACTATTTTGGTGATCAAGGATTTTGCGGAGAAAAAAGATATCAAAGACCAGACCTTGTTGTGGGATCATCAAGTTAAAGATTTGTTTCATCGGCTCGGTAACTAAGGAATCCCCTTACAATCGTCTATTTTTGTGACGATATTTTTCATACGTGTTTAAAAAACTTGATAAACTAGTTGTGAAGGCTTTTCTAGGGCCTTTTACTGCAACTTTTTTTATTACGCTTTTGGTACTGGTTATCCAGTTTTTCTGGTTGTACATTGATGACTTTGTAGGGAAGGGCTTAGGTGCTGGGGTTATTTTAGAATTTATTGCCTATCAAAGTGCTGTGCTGGTCCCCTTAGCACTTCCGTTAGCTGTGCTTTTGTCTTCTTTGATGACGTTTGGCAGTTTGGGAGAAAGTTTTGAATTAGTCGCTATTAAATCTGCGGGTATTTCTTTACTCCGATTCATGCGACCACTTTTTATCATTAGTGTATTGATTGCTGTCATTGCTTTTCTTTTTTCCAATTATGTTATTCCCGTTGCGAATCTCAAGTCAAGAACATTGTTGGCAGATATTGTCTATGCTAAACCTGCCTTTGATTTGAAGGAAGGCGTTTTTTATGATCGAATCAATGGGTATGCCATTAAAGTAGGAAAAAAAGAATCCAATGATAGTGTGATACGAGATGTGATTATTTATGAACAGGGTAATTTATTACAGGATAACTTTATCATGGCCCGCTCGGGTGTGATGCGAGTTACTGGTAACAAACGCATTCTTGAATTTAATTTACAAGATGGTTGGCGTTACCAAGAAAGGGGAAATCCCTATGAAGGTCCAAAAAGTGAATTTGTTCGGGTAGGTTTTAAAACATACAACAAGCAGTTTGATCTGGGGAGTCTTGGATTTAATAGTCGTACTGCAGATAGTGTAAATAAGAATAATGAGCGCATGTTTAGCATGCGTCAGCTAAATAAGGCATTAGACTCCATTCAAAAGGAACGTAAGGCGGTGATTAAAAGAATGAGTGAGGATATGGCTTATTTATTTACGTTTTCCTCTGTACTTCAAAAACCTTGGAAAACGGATCAGTTGTCTTCCTCTGAAAAAAAACGGATTCGTAGTAAAAAGTATTTTAATCAATTGTTGCCTGACACAGCGTTGATTAATTGTAATTCAGCTACAAAAAGTGCAGCTTCTTCCATCAGGATGAGTGCTGAATCACTTCGTTCAGTTTTAGAAGATAAGTCAAGGTCTATTCGAAGACACTCAATCGAGTGGCATCGTAAAATCACACTTTCGTTGGCTTGTATTATTCTATTTCTCATCGGCGCCCCATTGGGTGCAATCATTCGCAAAGGCGGGCTAGGAACACCGCTCATTTTTGCTATTGTATTTTTTATGTTGTTTTATTTCTCGAGTACCGTTGGAGAAAAGTTTGCGAAAGAAAATACACTCTCGCCTTGGCTGGGTATGTGGATGGCGAGTATTGTGTTATTTCCTATTGGTGTGTTTTTAACTTATAAAGCGATGAGGGATTCTAAATTACTAAACAATGAAACCTATGCTCGTCTGATACGCCCCCTTTCCTTACGGATTCAATTTTCAAAAAAAACGGCCCAATAAAATGTCTGAAAAACTACCTCCTCAATCCTCTTTGCAAAACTTGCGTGTACAAAAGTGGGTCGCTATGCTTTCTGTAGTGTTGCTTGGAGTTAAATTCTTTGCTTACTATGTAACTAATTCCGTAGCGATTCTTACCGATGCATTGGAAAGCATTGTAAATGTATCTGCCGGATTTATTGGTCTTTACAGTCTTTATATCTCAGCTAAGCCGGCAGATAAAGATCACCCATATGGGCATGGAAAGGCAGAATTTATTTCTGCAGCAATTGAGGGGACGCTCATTTTGACAGCTGGTTCCTTGACAATTTACAAAGCCATAAAAACTTTGCTTTACCCCGAACCCTTATCGAGCATCGATACAGGTATTTGGCTGGTGGCTATTACAGCAGTTGCTAATTATTTAATTGGACTGACTTGTGTGCGAATTGGAAATCGTAATCAATCAATGGCGTTGGTGGCAAGTGGACGACACTTGCAAACTGATACTATATCTACCATTGGAATTATTGCGGGCCTCATCCTTCTCTTTTTTACTAAGTGGATGTGGGTGGATAGTGCGGTGGCCTTGCTTTTTGGAGGCATTATTATTTTTACCGGATATAAAATAGTATTGAATTCAATAGCGGGCATTATGGATAAGGCTGACTTAACGCTGTTAGAGAGAATGGTTTCCTTGCTCAATAAAAATCGGCATATTAATTGGGTGGATTTGCATAATCTTCGGGTAATCAAATATGGAGCTATCCTTCACTTAGATTGTCATTTGACGCTGCCTTGGTATTTGAATGTGCATGAAGCCCATCAGGAAATTGATCAGTTAGCAACGCTGGTTCGTTCTGAATTTGGGGAATCATTGGAGTTATTTGTGCATAGTGATGGTTGTCTTCCATTCTCCTGCCAGATTTGTGAAAAAACAGATTGTGCTGCTCGCGTGCATCCCTTTGCTAAAAAAGTGGAGTGGACGCTCGATAATATCTTGTCTGACCAAAAGCATCAATTAACATGACAACAACAACTGTATGGAAAGGGGGATTACTTTTTGAATCAACACAGCCTGAAGCTGGAAAGGTATTGATGGATGGACACGTAAAGGAGGGAATAAGCCCCAAGGCATTGTTGCTGGCCGGACTTGCAGGTTGCTCCTCGGTTGATGTGGTAGAAATTCTTCAAAAGATGCGCGTTGAATTTAAGGGCTTGGTTGTAACAGCAGAAGCCGACCAGACAGATGAACTACCTCGCGTATTTAAAGATATCGTCCTGACTTTTCAAGTAGAAACAAAAACTGAAAATGAAGAAAAAGTCAAAAAGGCTATTGATCTGTCAATGGAAAAATACTGTGGCGTTGCAGCTATGCTTAGAAAGAATAGCGCTATTACATCTATTTTGAAAATTACCGGAGATCAACAGTAGTTTTTCTCGCGTATTTACGGAGTTGTAAAATTGTGACTTGTAAATCTTTTGGCAAGTCTGCTTCGATGGTAATAGGTTTACCATCCAGATCCTGAAAT
>DDPN01000113.1 GCA_002342205.1 Chitinophagaceae bacterium UBA2467
GAAGGTATGGCAATATGCGATAATGTTCCCAAGTTAATTACATTGCTTGCATTATTACGCAAGAAAACCACAGCTGAGTTACCTAATGAGACTCAAAAGCAAAACCTCATAAACCTATTCATAGAAGCTGAAGATAACATAATTTATGTTATGGACGCCTATCCTGGTTTTGAATACCCAAACAGCATGAGATTTTTACAATCCTCCCAAGCTCCCCTTCTCGGATGGTATACTACATGCGATGCAAGCAGAGGAACCTATCAAGATAGCCCAAATTCTTCATATACATTTGGACGTGCACCTGATTATATTTTGGATCGACTTCTTAATATAGGGAAAGATCTCCCTGCAGAAGAAGAGTCAGATGATGAAGATGAGTTAAGCATTGATGAAAGTAGTGATAACTCATGATTTCATTTAGGGGTTTTTAAGAAACGATGGTCTTGCGCCGTAAAAACGGACGTAAGCCTTCAGGAAACCTGCGTAACTTTTGCTAATTTTTGCTTTATGATGAAGAGAACGCCAGTAATACGTTAGTCTTTATCATCCTTTCAAGCTTAATGACTTTCATAAATTTTTGTATAGTGATAACGAAGGCGCATATATTTTGTTAGACTCTGATCTTTTCCCATTAATTGTCTAAAATATTTCATAAACCATTGAGCATATGCCGGCTGATTGACCTGAGGGTCTAAAAGGCCATAATGCAAGAATCTCACATCTCTAGAGGAAAATCCGTGATTCATATAATAGGACGGCGATTGCCAGCCCACTTTGATCACAATCTCCTCATTTTTTTGACGCGATGCTATTAATACCCCAATCTCACAATCACATTTTTTATTGTCGCAGTACAAATCTATCAACTTGTATATCCCATCACACTCTACCCCTTCACGAATTGTCAAGGTGGGAGGATCCAGCGATAAAGTGACAGTATTCATTCCTTCTTTCAGAAATACCCTGTCATCATTAGCAATCATGCCGCATTCCTGTCATTATGTTGCCTCACTATACATCATTCGTCTTTTTTTTAGCAATAATCCTTTTTATTTTTTTAAAAATGCGATACATCAAAAAGTAAGGTTGTTGATGAACTATTACCGTCTTATGGAAAAACCACCATCAGCTAAAATATCAATCCAAGAAGGACAAGATTTACTCAAAAGGATTGAATCATNNCTGAAGATTTTCTTTTAGTAAGTTCGGTGATTCGAAGCTATCTGTACGTGCAATGGTGTATGAACGAAACAAAAATCGGCTGGAATAAGCTTCGTAACTATTTTGGCTTGAAACCACGTTCCAGAGCTAATGATCAACAGGGTGATAACCCTTTGAATGAGCCACCGTCCGAATCATCATCAGATGATGAAGACGGGACATCTGTTGATAGATCGTTAAGTCCCAGTAATAGCAATGATCAAGATAAAGGAAAGAAAAAAAAGAAAGCGAGAACAAATGGCGGCAAGTATGGCTTTGATGATTATGCTTCAGCTCCTACCCATTTTATGAAAGTTGAAGGCTATCAGGCTGGTGATGACTGCCCTTGTTGTCAAAGAGGCAAATTGTATCCCGGAGAACATCGTAAACAGTTGCGCTTTTCTGCTCATGCTCCAATAGAAGTTGATCGGTATCTAAGAGAAGCCTTGCGATGTAATCGTTGTGGCCAAGAAGTTGTCGCAAGATTACCCCAAGGTTTTACGAAGTGGACCCCTGAGGCTAAAAGTAAAGTGGTCTTATATAAGACAGCTGGTATCCCTTTTTATCGCTTGCACCAATTACAATCCATGCATGGTATACCTATCGCCGCCAATACTCTTTGGCAACACTGTGCTGATGTGTGGAACGATGGCGCTAAACACGTTTTTGGGGAGTTACTCTAACAATTAGGAGAATGCCATTACCTTAACGTTGATGATACAGGGATTAAAATCTTAGAAATCATCGAAAAGAATAAGCATCTCGATCAGAAAGATCGTCGGGCTTGTCATTCAACCACCATTACTGGTGATACTCGCGAAGGCCATCACATTGAGGCTTATATGACGGCGAATGATTATGCGGGAAATACTATTGCTCCGATCATGAAGAACAGTAAAAATTTAAGCAACGGGCATCGCCTAACCATCATGAGTGATGCGAGTAGCATGAATAAGCCTAATGTCGATTCAGCATTAAGTGCCAAAATATATAAAGCGAATTGCCTGCAACATGGACGACAGAAATTCGTTGAGATTAAAGATGATTACATGAAGGAATGTGGGTATTTTTTAAAAGAAATTGGCGAAATTTTTGCGTACGAACAGCAATTTAAGGACGAGAAACCCAAGAAACGGTTGAAGCTGCGCAAACAGCACAGCCGCAAACACATTGGTAATATTTATCGGGAAATTGATCGTTTATTGAGTACGAAAGTCGTTGAACCCAATAGTAGTTTAGGAAAAGCAATGAATTATTGGATAAATCACAAAAAAGGACTAACAGCCTTTTTACGGATGAAAGATGTTGGAGTATCAAATAATCGAGCCGAGAGGTCTTTAAAAACGCTGATTTTGCAGCGCAAGAACTCCTTGTTTTTTAATAGCTTAAGTAGTGCAGAGGTTTTAAGTGGTCTGAGTAGTATCGTGCAGACGTGTAAGGTGAATGGCATTAATGCTTTTGCTTACCTTAACTGGNNCAAACCAATAGTACCCAGTGCAGAATCAATCCGAGCCATTACGTCCCCTGGAAATTTAACAACGAAGACTTGAAAGATACGGAATTGATTAAGAAGGCGGCTTAATGGGTCGCCAGTCTTTTGAGATATTAGCGGTGTTGGGATTGCCATTATGAATCAGGATGTAAAGGGAGCGATGGCAAATTTTAAGATAAAGATCTGGATTTTTAGGATGTAGATTGTGCGTAAATTTACCTGAGGAGAGTCTTTTGGTATGCAACCAGAAGCCTTGGCCATCATAGACGAGTATTTTGATGGTGGTTTGTGTTTTGTTATAGAACATAAACAAGCCACCGGCTAAAGGATCCAGGCTTAAATAGTTACGTACCGTGGCAGCAAGGCCATCGATACCTTTGCGAAAATCAACAAAGGAGTTGGCGACGTAGATGTTTTGTTGAGGTGTTAACTGTAACATAAGAACTGTTGCAGGATGGTTTCACAAGAATTGGTGGTGATTGATAAAGTGGCGCCATTTTTAGTGATTTGACAGGTATATTGGCTAGGACTCATTGGTGTAGCTGCAATAGCCTCATCAAGCAAGTGCAAATTGATGGGTGTAAATTGGAGAGGAAGTTGCTCAGATTTATCAGCTTTTGGAGTCACAGGGACTTTGGTATATTTACAAGATGGGTCAAGGAATCGCCAATGTATTTTAAGGGTTTTGAGTATTTGGTTTCTGGGATAGATGGGAGTTAGTTGATGAATAAGCTTTTTAAGGTGATCTGGGGTTTTACCGAGGTGAGTTCGAGTTGAGCGCCATAATGCGAATTGAGCAGCGACTTCTTCCAGGGTGAATTGGCTCATGACTTATATCCTTTGCTAGTTTTCTTCACCATAAAGAAAAAATTAGCAAAAGTTACGCAGTTTTACTGATGGCTTACAAAACTTTTGGTCAGATTAACCTGAAATCGATTTAGAAAAAGTTAGAATACGTAAGGATTGCAAGGGATTTTAATCATACTCTATGTGTGATTTTTACACGAATGGCGGCATGACCCGCATAGGGTATTATGTGAATTGTATGCGAAACTCTGTGCAATGCTGATGTTTCAAGGAATATCAAGTTGCGTAGAACTAAAAACAGACGCAGAATTTAGCCCAACGAAAGCACTACTTGAGCTTCAAAAAAGAGCTAGAGAATTATTTTTAGCTCTCAGCAAAAGAATAGGAATTTTAAAAGATTTTCTTGGAAAACTAGTTTCTGATTGGTCAAAATTTTGTTTGAAAGATAAATACAGAAAAAAAAGAGTATCTAGCTTAAGTATGTTGAAATCAATTGGCATTAATCCTTAACTTGACGCGTATGGTTATATGAACACTCCCTTAAGAGAAAATTCTACTTCTTTATACCCCCTTTTCTTGGGAGGATTACCGGGGCGGTTACTCGACACACTTACACACTTACACACT
>DDPN01000059.1:0-689 GCA_002342205.1 Chitinophagaceae bacterium UBA2467
CCGCCTATGAAGTGGATGATATTGAACAAGAAATGGAGCGATTAAAAAAAGAGGGATTGACGCTTCTAAATGAAAAGCCCAAAAAGGGGGCTGACAACAAATTGGTTTGCTTTTTACACCCCAAAGATGCCCACGGTGTACTCATTGAACTTTGTCAGGAAATAAAATAACTAGTCGCCAGGCTCTGTAGCAGGTAATCCTAATTTATCTACCGCAGCCTGCGCAGCTATTTGAGAAGCATCTTTTTTGTTGAATGCTTTGCCTTCTGCAATAGGCTCTCCATTCAACATTGCTGCCACCGTAAACAATCGCCTCCCATTTTCAATTCGTTCATCCAGGGTTTCAAATTCCAGCACAGCCCCATTTCGGCTGGCCCAGGCGTATAGTTTATTCTTATGGTTGAACTCCTTTGTCTCCAGTTCATCTACAAACATGTGTGGCAGTATGATATTTTTCATCACCCACTTTTCTGTTCGTTTGTATCCAATATCCAAATAAACGGCACCGATTAAGGCTTCTAATGTATTTCCAAAAATGTGACTTAGTCGCAGTGATCCATCCGACTTGTTGTAACGTGTAATTTTTTTCAAACCCATTCGCAAAGCAATATGGTTAAGCTGTTGACGGTTGACCATTTTACTTCTCATCTCGGTCAGATAACCCTCGCCTTTGTAAGGATACCGTTTAAA
>DDPN01000059.1:776-5079 GCA_002342205.1 Chitinophagaceae bacterium UBA2467
TTATTTTGATCGGTCTGATCTCCCAACGAACGATGGGTCAATGCAGTTTCATATAAGTCTATGGAATAAGGATGGTACCCGAGTAAATTGGTGAGTTCCCGGGTAAAAGAATTCCTTTTACGAAAAGCAAGCCAGTGAAATAACCGACGCACCTGCACAAGCTACACAAAAAAGAGAATACTAAGCAGAGTACTTGCGAACGATCATACAAGCATTGTGTCCACCAAATCCAAACGTATTACTCAACGCCGCACGAACTGTTCGGTGCTGAGGTTTATTAAAGGTGAAATTTAGCTTGGGATCGATGTCCGGATCATCGGTAAAGTGATTGATGGTNNGGTGGGAGGAACCACATCATGAATAACAGCCATTGTACTGGCAATAGATTCAATTACTCCTGCTGCACCCAAACAGTGACCTGTCATGGATTTAGTAGCACTGATATTAAGTTTATAAGCGTGTTCCCCAAATACCTGTGTAATAGCTTTTACCTCGGCACCATCACCAATGGGAGTAGATGTTCCGTGCGTGTTGATATAATCAATCTCATCAGGACGCATCCCTGCATCTTCTAATGCCGCTAACATTACATTCTTTGCACCTAATCCATCTGGATGCGGAGCGGTAATATGATAAGCGTCCGCAGTAGCACCACAACCTGCAACTTCAGCATAAATACGAGCGCCGCGTGCAATGGCGTGATCAAGAGATTCCAACACTAACATTCCTGCGGCTTCTCCCATCACAAATCCATCGCGGTCTTTATCATAGGGACGACTCGCTGTAGCAGGATCGTCATTGCGTTCACTCATCGCTTTCATAGCATTGAACCCACCTACTCCAGCCTCACTGATAACAGCCTCACTTCCTCCAGTCAAAATGATATCCGCTTTTCCTAAGCGAACCAGATTAAACGCATCCATAATTGCATTGGTACTACTTGCACAGGCACTAACCACTGCAAAGTTGGGTCCACGCAAATTGTGTCGCATACTGATTTGACCAGCTGCAATATCCAAAATCATTTTAGGGATGAAGAAAGGATTAAAACGTGGGGTACCATCTCCTTTTGCAAAATCAGTTACCTCGTGCTGAAAGGTGGTTAGCCCTCCAATGCCACTTGCAAAAACAACACCCACACGATCCGGATTGATATTTTCTTTAGAAAGTCCTGCGTCTTGCATGGCGTGATCACTCACTGCTAAAGCTAATTGTGCGAAACGATCTAGCTTTCGCGCCTCCTTTCTATCCATGTATTGCGTGGGATCGAAGCCTTTTATTTCGCAAGCAAATCGAGTACGAAACTTTGTCGCATCAAATTGAGTAATTGGGCCAGCACCGGAAACTCCATTGATCAAACCTTTCCAGTATTCTTCCAATGTGTTGCCAATTGGAGTAATGGCACCCATACCAGTAATAACGACGCGCTTGAGTTGCATAGGAGAAAGTTAAAGTTGTTTTCGAAAAAAACCGCCTTCCTAAATACTATAAAAGTAGTGAGGAAGGCGGTGCAATTTATTTCCTGGTCAGGAAAAAAAGAAATGGAAGACCCAAATTACTTGGCGTGCTCTTCCAAATAAGTGATGGCCTGACCTACGGTAGTAATGGTCTCAGCTTGTTCATCAGGAATGGAAATGTTGAATTCTTTTTCAAACTCCATGATCAACTCTACTGTATCCAGTGAGTCGGCTCCTAGATCATTGGTAAAAGAAGCTTCGTTGGTTACTTCTGCTTCTTCCACACCTAATTTATCAACGATGATCTTTTTTACTCTTGATGCAATGTCTGACATGTTTTTTTGGTTTGGTTTACAGGGTGCAAAAATATAGTTTTTGATCAAATCCTTACGCTCTTGCCTATTTTTTTGGCAATAAGATTAAACAATTGAAAACGAGGCTGTCAGCCGTCATTTTGCATTGATTTTGGTCATTGAGGTTGACACGGGCTTGGAAACATGTAAAATTTTTGCTATTTTGAAAGGCATGGCCCTCAAAATCATCGAGTACGGAAGCCCCGAATACGAACAAATGTTAGCACTTCGGGAGAACATTCTGCGTAAACCGCTGGGATTACGTTTTGAGCCTATTGATTTAGCGAATGAAAATCATGATATCCTGATTGGGGCCTTTGAGGAGGATGATATTTTAGGATGCTGTATGCTTATTGAGGAAAACCCTTCAATCGTTAGACTACGTCAAATGGCTGTCTACAACGAAAAGCAAGGAAAAGGAATTGGCAGGGCCCTCATGAATTTTGCAGAGAATGTTGCCAGAGACAGAGGCTATAAGCTACTTAACATGCATGCCCGCAAAAATGCCATCGGATTTTACGAGAAAATGGGATACCAAGTTACCAGCGAAGAGTTTCTGGAAGTAACCATCCCTCACGTGGTAATGGAAAAGAAACTATAATTTCTTAGGCACACGAAGCTCCTTTTCACCCACTGACCAACTTTTGATCAACTCTCCCTTCACGCCCAAAAAGTCAACCGTGAGCTTTCTGCTTCCGCGAGGTCCTGTAATGGAGATTCGCCCATAATTCTGAAGCTCATCTACCCCTAAAATTCGATAAGGGTTATCTTTTTCCATTCTATCAAATTTATGGGTACCTGATGTTAGCGGTGATACGGTGATATCATATAAAGGATAATATCCAGGACGATCAACTTTGATGATTTCACTATGATGACGATCGCCAGTTAAAAACATAACACCAGAGATAGGATTGATCTGTAAAAACTGCATCAACTCTTGGTATTCTACTGGAAAACGCCCCCATTTATCATAGGGTGATACCGGATTCAATACCTGACTACCTACTGCAATAATTTTAAACGTTGCGAAGCTTTCTAGTAAAGCATTCTTCAACCATTGCAATTGCTCACGGCCGATCATCACTTTTTCGGGGTTGGGTTTTCCATTGATTGAATCCAGCACATCATCGGCACTTCTCCACCAACGATCATCAATCAAAAAGAAATCAACATCTGACCAACTTGTCTTGGTATAGATACCCTCTCCATTTTGTCCAGCAGAGGGGTTGGGGAAGTAACTCGTGAACACATTTCTACTTGCATTTTTCAAATGATAAGCAGCACCTGAATTATTAGGGCCGTAATCATGATCATCCCAAATTCCTACATGCGTCATCGATTTCAGAAATGGTTGCAAAATAGGAGTAGCACGATCTCGACTAGCACGATACCACAATCCCCATTCACTCAAGTAATCGACCTCACGTGTATACCAGGCATCTCCCAACCAAACCATCATAGCCGCATTCTCCTTTGCCATTGATGTAAAAATGGTCGAATCTTTTCCATAAGGAACACCCGGCCTATCATAAGCGGGTTCATTGAAGTAAGAGCAAGAACCCGTTAAGAAACTAAAATCGGGAGCAGGTTCTCTCCACTGCCATAATTTTTTTGTAGTGAACTGTCCAACTGATTTTGTTGGCTTATCATTCGCAAGCAACGTGTATTCATAGGTTGTATTAGGTTCTAATCCACCAACGGTAAATGTGATAGGGTTGAATTCATTTCCCAAAGAACCTTTGTAAGGAACTAACTTATATACGGTCTCGCCTTTTTTATTGATACGGAGCGTTGCCTTAGAAACACTATTGTTTACTTCAAACCAAACTTTTGCATCCCTTAATTCCACCGGACCCAACATGGGCCCTGAAACCACAGGTACCTGGGCAAAAAGTGTAATACGAGCAAATAATAAGACAGAAATGAGGAAAAAACGTGACATGCGAAGTTGTTTTCGCAAAGGTAGTTTTCTGCTAAGTCTTTAGCTATTAATCTTTTTTGATCGTTTGTGTGAGTGACCAATTGCCCTCAAAACGTCGAATGATTAAGCGGTAGGTTCCCTCAGCCAGCTGTGCGGTGTTAAAACTGAAATTATTAGTCCCCGTACTTAGTACCACTTTCTTTTTTTCTACAACCCATCCAATGCTGTGTGTAAGGATTGCTTCCACACTATCTTTTGACGGCGCATCCAAACGAACAGCCAACACAGTTTTGTTAGAGTCTAGTTTTGCGGATAACAATTTGATTCTTGAGTAGTTACCACCTGTTCCACCATCTTGTGCAGACAAGGTAAAACAGAAAAACGTAGATAGAATTACTACTACAAATTGAAGGGGAAGTTGTCTCATAGTGCTTCAGTGAGAAGCGAATATAAGACAAAAGTTTAATGGAAAACACGTACTTAATTTTAAGTAAGTGTTAAATCTTAAACTATTTGTTCATCATTTGCTTGGCCTCAATACTCAGTGTGGCATGTGGAACCGCACGGAG
>DDPN01000059.1:5111-10176 GCA_002342205.1 Chitinophagaceae bacterium UBA2467
TGATCGATAAAAGTAATCTGACGGCTGGCCATTTGACTTAACTGCTCGCGCTCCATACTCACACTTCCATCTTCCATGGTCATGTAGCGAGCATCATCCATATCCCCCCCTTCGTCTTTACGTGTAATTAACCCTTGCAGATAATTCAGTTCTTTTTTAGCTGCGTCGAGTTTACGAAGGATAATTTCTTTAAACTCGGCAAGATCTGAATCGGAGTAACGTTGAGAAGGGCCGGCGATAACGGGCTCCTGACGATTCGCATCCAAAATTGACTTGGTAAAATCAGGCTCGTAACGAACAGAACTCTTAGTTGACGTTTTAGGAATAACCACTTTTGCTGGCTTGGGTGGCTCTTTTTTAGTGATGGGCTGAACTTTAGGCTTAATGGATACCAATGCAGCAGGGCCAGTAGCTTTTTTGGGTGCTACCTCAGCAGGTTTTGGAGCTGGAGCAGCAGGCTTAGCTGCAGGCGGAGTAGGCTTGGTTACAACTTTAGCCGCTGGTCTTGAAGCGTGCGTAGTTGATTTAACGAAAGGTTTAGCAGGTGTTTTTGCAGCTGCAACAGCTACCTTTTTAGCGGGGGCTTTTGCCGGAGCTGGCTTTGAGGCAACAGGCTTTGCAACAGGCTTGGCGGCAGGTTTTTTAGCAACGGGCTTAGCTGCAGGCTTTTTGGGGGCTGCTTTTTTTGCAACGGGTTTTGCCTTTGCAGCAGGCTTTTTTGCAACTACTTTTTTTGCAGCAGGTTTTGGAGCCGCTGCCTTTTTTACAACCTTTTTTGGAGTTGGTTTTTTCTTTACTGCCATGACTTAGCCTTTTTTGGTTACGTCCACCTTTATTGTTTCATCATTAATTTCCACTTCCGTCCCATTAGACATTGCATTGGTAAAATCCAATGAATCCGCAAGGATTTCGGCGCAAATATAGGTTTTAAAAGTAGCCAGTGATTTTGTTAAACTCTCCGAGGCAACAACCTTAACAAGCACCCGGTCCGTTAACTCAAACCCAGCATCCTTTCTAATTTTTTGAATCCTGTTCACAAACTCACGCGCATGTCCCTCCGATTCTAATTCTGGGGTGACGGTAATATCCAACGCCACAGTCAATCTACCCTTTGAAGCTACCGTCCAACCTGGAATATCCTCACTGCTGATTTCTGTTTCCGCAAGTTGCAATACTAGGGGTTCGTTATCTATTGACAAATTAATTTGACCGTCTTTTTCTAACAGTGCAATTTGCTCCTGTGAAAAAGTAGACAGCATTGCTGAAACAGCCTTCATTTTGGGTCCGAGCTTTTTACCCAGGGCCACAAAATTGGGCTTGATCTTTTTCTTGATAAATGTATTATCTGCTCTTAGGTATTCAATGGCTTTAACATTGACCTCAGCACGAATCAAATCTTCAATTTTTTCGAGTTGACCCTGCATGATAGTATCCATGACTGGGATCAAAACTTTTTGAAGAGGCTGACGAACTTTGATATTTACTTTTTTCCGCAATGATAATACGAGCGAAGAAACATCCTGAGCCAGTTGCATCCGCTCTTCCAAATCTCTATCGATGATTGAGGCATCAGAGGTTGGAAATTCAACATGATGAACAGAAGCGGCTGTAAATCGAGCGGTTACTGCATTGAGTTGTAAAAAGACAGCATCGCTAAAGAAAGGTGAAATCGGAGCCATTAAACGTGTAATCGTCTCGATACATTCATAGAGCGTTTGATACGCAGCAATCTTGTCGTGCGAATAATCTCCCTTCCAAAAACGGCGACGACACAAACGCACATACCAATTACTCAACTGCTCATCCACAAAATCTTCAATGAGACGTCCCGCCTGGGTTGGTTCATATTCATCCATGGCAGACGTTACCTGGGCAATCAATGTATGTAGAGAGGAAAGAATCCATCGGTCAATTTCTGGTCTTTCTTTTACTGGAATAGCTGCTTCCTTAAATGCAAAGCCATCCACATTGGCATAAAGTGCAAAAAACTGATAGGTGTTGTAGAGCGTACCAAAGAATTTACGTTGCACTTCTTTAATTCCCTCCAGATCAAATTTCAAATTATCCCAAGGAGAAGCATTCGTAATCAAATACCAACGTGTCGCATCTGCGCCAAAACTTTCAATGGTTGCAAAGGGGTCTACTACATTACCCAATCGCTTACTCATTTTATTTCCATTCTTATCCAGCACCAATCCATTACTCACAACGGTCTGATAGGCTACAGAATCAAATAAAAGCGCAGCAATAGCATGTAACGTATAGAACCATCCGCGTGTTTGGTCAACTCCCTCTGCAATAAAGCTAGCGGGAAATGATGCAGTGCCTGCACCTGTTTTACCATTAAGTGCGTGATACTTGAAAAAGTTTTCCGGACTCAAAGGGCCATATTGATTGGAGCTGACATCGGGTAAACCCCATTGCGCGTAGGGCATTGCACCCGAATCGAACCACACGTCAATTAAATCAGGAACCCTTTTCATGGGTTGGCCAGAAGAACTGACTAATATAATTTCATCTACAAATGGTTTATGTAGATCAGCCAACAAGCGATCAATCTTTTGTTGTAGATCAGCAGCACCTTTTTTACATCCACCAAATTCAAAACCAGCATCAACACTTTTTTGTATTTCCGCTCTCAATTGTGCAATTGTTCCAATACAAATCTCTTCCGTTCCATCAGCCGAACGCCAAATAGGAAGTGGAGTGCCCCAATACCGGCTGCGGCTCAAATTCCAATCTACCATGTTCTCTAACCAATTGCCAAAACGTCCCTCACCAGTAGAAGCAGGTTTCCAATTGATTGTTTTATTGAGCGCAACCATCCGATCACGCAGTGCGGTAGTACGAATAAACCAAGCATCCAACGGATAATAGAGAATGGGCTTATCAGTTCTCCAGCAATGCGGATAACTGTGTTCATATTTTTCAACACGAAAGGCCCGATTTTCTTTTTTCAGTTTGACTGAAATATCCACGTTCACATCAACATACCCTTCCTGGTTTTTATAATCCTTGACATAACGACCACTGAACTCTCCAAGTCCTTCCACAAATTTTCCTTCACGATCAACCATGGTCAGTATGCCAATGCCATATCTTTTTCCCACTTTGTAATCATCTGCACCAAAAGCAGGGGCCGTGTGTACGATACCGGTACCATCTTCGGTAGTTACGAAACCGTCTACCAAAACCCTAAATGGTTTTGCACCCGGTGTAATCTCTTCAATCACCGAAGGTGAATTAGCCGCGAAGGGAAGCAACTGTTCGTACTGTGCTTCCTCAATTTGCTTTCCTTTGAATGATACAAGTTTTTTCCAGGGCAACACTTTTGATTTTTCATCAATCACTGAAAAATCTGCGTTCTCACCCTCCGGCTTAAAATATTTGCCAACTAATGCATTTGCTAGTACAACGTTTACAGGAACCTGCGTGTAGGGATTTACTGTTTGCACCAACACATATTCAATCTCTGCACCAACTGTTAATCCCAAATTAGAAGGTAAGGTCCAAGGTGTAGTAGTCCAGGCCATGAAAAAAACATCCTCACTAGGCAATCCCTTCACTGCATCAAATAACAATGTTGCTGGACCTTGATTAATGGCTTTAAAAAGTGCAACACAACTCGTGTCTTTGACATCTTTATAGGTTCCCGGCTGATTTAATTCGTGAGAGCTAAGACCAGTACCTGCAGCGGGTGAGTACGGCTGTATACTGACACTTTCGTATAGCAATCCCTTTTTATGTAATTCGCTCAACAACCACCACAGCGTCTCGATGTATTCATTTTTGAAAGTGATGTAGGGATTATCCAGATCCACCCAATATCCCATTTTGCGGGTGATATCGTCCCATTTATCCTTATAGCGAAGAACCGCTTCGCGGCATTTTTTGTTATATTCTTCTACTGTGATCTTAACGCCAATGTCCTCTTTCGTGATTCCTAATTCTTTTTCAACACCCAATTCGATAGGCAAACCATGCGTATCCCATCCGCCTTTACGTTTTACCTGAAAACCTTGCATGGTTTTATAGCGACAAACCAGGTCTTTTAGCGTACGTGAAATGACATGGTGAATGCCGGGCATTCCATTTGCACTGGGGGGGCCCTCGTAAAATACAAAAGCAGGCGCACCCTCACGAAGCGTTACGCTCTGCTCAAAGGTTTTCTGGGCGGTCCAGCGATCTAATACCTCCTTTTCAATGGAGGGAAGATGAAGGCCCGTAAACTCGCGATATTGAGATTTCATGACAGTTTTCAGGTCGGCAAAGCTACGTATTTGAGCCGACCTGAAAGCCTGTTTTAGCGGGTAAATTAGCTAGGTGACTGATCAAAACTGAAGTGACCCATTTCCTTGATAAGTGTAGCGGAAATGGAAGAATCGCTGATCGCGGATTTTGATGCTGTCTGCCGCTGTGGCTGAAGGAGTTGTACCGCCTCTGTAATAATTTAAAATCTCCACTTTCGCATATTTGCCAGATGCTGTTTTAATCACCAACGTACGACCAGGGATAGGGGTTAGCAAATTAGTAGGTCCATCATAGGTATACCAAGCTTTTCCTGAACCACGTGTAATGGCATAGGAGATGGGATGATTATCTACTCTAAACACAGAATCAGTGGGCACGGCTGTTAGCGCGTCAAATGCACCATTGTAAACAAACGCACCGCCAAATCCTGGACCACTGGTTTGGTTATTGACACGAATAATGGTTCCTGAAAAAGCCAAGTCCCAGCGGTTTGTATTAGAATCTACATTGGGGATCCATTGACCTGTTTCTAAACTAAAAAAACTGTACTTACCCGCACCATAGGGCTGACCCTGTGCATTCATTCCAATAATTGTGTCACCAGGGAGATTTCTAACAGTCGTGATTTTCCCAACAGTTTCCACTGCATAGGCACGCAAGTCTGTAGTTTTTGCAGGTGGATTTTTTTCACAAGCAACAAGACCGATCAAAGCGGTAAAAACAATTGCTACCTTTTTCATTTTCTATTTTTTAGTTGATTAATGTGATGACGAATAGTTAAGTAAACGGTACGACCTTGAAAATTGGGCATATA
>DDPN01000059.1:10285-16412 GCA_002342205.1 Chitinophagaceae bacterium UBA2467
GTCCAACGACTCCGATAAATTAATCGCAGATATAAAAAAGAACCTTCGGCAGGTTGATACCGGAGTTTAAACTGAGCCTGGTGTTTACTTCTATTGGGTAGCCCTACATAATCTTTACGAGACATCACAACACTAGCTCCACTTGCATCACGAATGTATTCCAACCCTTTTTTTACACGTTGCCATTCTTCTTTATCGCCCGTTTGCAATAATTGATATCCCCACTGAAGATTCCATTTTGAGGTAGGCTGCAAACTGATATTTATTTCAGCACCCTGCGTAAAAGCGCGTTTGACATTAAGGTAACTAAACAGTTGAGAGCCATCCACACGCGTTGCGACTTGACGAACATCAATGAGCGATTGTATATCATTTCTAAAAACACTGAATTGAGTGACTAGTTTTTGAAAACCCTTCCACTCCATACCCAGATTAATTCCCGTCGACTGTTCTGGTTTTAGTGATTGAAGCAGATAAAAATCATTTTTCAACTCTGCAATTTGACCGTTACGCTGTAATTGATTGATGATACGTAAGGCATCCTGTGTTCCAAAAACTGAATAACCCCCAGCCGCGTTGTTTGTAAAATTCAAATACAGTTGTCTAAAGTCTGGGGCCTTGAATCCTTGTCCCACAGAAGCGTTGATGGACAATTTAGAAGTAGGATTGAACCGAAGCGCCCACTTAGGTGTAAAGGCCCCGGCAAATAACCGATTATCGTCATAACGAAAACCGACAATGCTGATTAGTTTTTCCAAAATTGGTTGTTCCCATTGCGCGAAAGCATACACCACCTCATTCTGCTTTCTATTTTTCAGTGCGTCATAGCGGGTAGACCACGCTTGCTCCCATTGCAATCCCGTTCCAACAACAAAATCTGCTTTACCTTTTTTCCAATCCAGTTGTTCTTCGATTCGTATCAATCGTTGCTCAAAACGATCTAGGTATATACTATCTGGTTTCTGCATAAACCGAAGCTGCTGGTCGCCCGTATATCTGGTAAAGTAACCTCGCGAGTGTAGTCGCAACCGATTTGAAAATCGATGCGTGTAGCTAGGCTGAACATTGAATTCCTGATTAAGTTCTCTTCCATAGGAATCAATTATTGCACCATTGTTGCGGACAGAAAACTCCTGTTTGATCTCATCTTGATTAAAACGGAATAGTAAACGAAAATCACCTCGCTCGCCTATTTGTTTTTGCAAAGTAGTTTGATGCGTCAAACGATGAATAGGACGCGGAATGCGATCCGTTGAGTACGGGCGAAAACTAATGCCGTCTGTGTACAAAAAATTATGTGACTGACTAATGTTCCATTTTTTTACAGAGAAGGAAGTTTGAACAGTTGCATCAAGTTGTTGGAAACTGGATTTCGAAAAAGGAACGCCCCAACCTTTATCTGGATCAGCTACACCATAGCGCAATGAAGTTTCGACAGAGGGCCCTTTAAAGGGTTCAGAAATTAAGTTGATAACCCCTGCCATGGCTTCTGAGCCATAAAGACTCGAAGAAGGACCCTTTACAATCTCGATACGTTTAATACCCATCAAAGCAATTCGAGAAAGATCCAACACACCAGATGTACGGCCTACCAAAGGTTGTCCATCCAACAAAATCAATGTATGCTCAGGATTTAATCCTTGTAATTGTACCCCTGTTCCAAAGGAAGAAGTCAGTTGAAGTCCCGTCTGCTCTTGAAGAATATCACGTAAACGAAGCGAACCTGCTTCAAGCATTTGTTTTTTTTGAATTACCTGAACAGGGATAGCCACATTTCCCATTCTTCTTTCCTGACGGGTTGCAGTAATGACTACCTCGTCTAAAGAACGAAGCGAATCGGACTGCGCAAAAAGTGAAAGATTTACAGCCAGAAAAGAAACAAGGAAATATATTCTTTGCATGAGGTCGCAAAGCTCAATTGCAACCTTCAATCAATTATCATCCAATTGTCAAAACGATGGACTAAAAATTTGTTTGACAGAACTATGACAAAAAAGGCTGCCCTTTGAAAGAGCAGCCTTCACCTATTACAAATTTTTTTAACCTATTGAGCAATCACAATTCCCTTAGCAGTAACGCGTACTTCTTTTTTAGGTTCTTTGATAGCATCAATTTCAGCCTGTGTTTTTTTAGCATCTTCTGCATAATGCTTTAATTCAGCAACAGAAGTTGTTTTCATGATCACCTCTCCTTCAATCACCACTTGCTTTCCCTTTGCCGCCACAGGTAGAAAAAATGCATAATCTTTCATTTTAACCATTACTTCTTCTCCTTGTGGTGTTTCTAGTTTTAACCAGCAACCCTTTTTAGGACAAACATCCGTCACTTTTGCAGTAAACTTGACGTTAGAAAAATCATTTCCACCTTGCACTTTGCGTACCACATCAGAAAAAGACAGGGCCCCGTCAGTAGAAATTTTTTCACCATAAAAATCTCCGGGTTTTGCCTCGCCTGCCGGGGGTTGTGCAATTGCTAGTGTACTTACACCTGCTAGTATTAAAATGATTAAAAACTTTTTCATAAAGATTAATTATTGAATTAAAGATACGAAGCCCATCGAAAATTTTAGTCGAGTTTGGGTTTTTTCAACTGAAATGTACGTGACAAATTAAATCCAAATCGAACCTGTCCTTTACCCCACTGCCCAGTAGTTTCTGTAATGAAAGCTCTTTCGTTCATTCCGGTAGCGTTAGAAATATGTAATTGAAAAACGTGCCCTCCTGTTTCAATATCTAAACCAAAGGAAAGTGGATTAAAATAGCCCGTTTCAGGCAGACCTGCCAGCACGTGTGTGTAGTCCCACGTAAATGCAATACGTTTAGACATTTTCAAACGACCTCCCACTCCGATTGCATAAATATCATTTGCATCGGTGGCCAGCTGCACCAGATTTTTATGCACCATGGTGGGCGTCACCTGCAATGTAAATCCTTCACTGAATTTTCGTCCTATAATAACCTGGTTATAAAAGCCGAGCCTTGAAGTAAAATAGTTTTGACGGGTAGGATCTGCCCAGGGCAGCCCATCCATTGTAATTCCAGATACAAGCGCTACAGTCACGGGCGAACTCCAGGGACCCTTCGATTGACGGATAGGAGCATATTTTATAAAAGCATCCACTTCCTTTTTAAAAGTACTTCTTCCAATTCCTGTCATCAAATTATGTAGCAACCCAAAATCAAAACTCATTCGCATACTAGCCTGGTCCAGTCCAAAAAAGTTTTTATACCCCTGGTCTAATTGGCCGAAGCGATGCAGAATTCTAAAATCCATTGTTCCTGGATTTAGAAACTCCATAGAGTGTGCGTTGATCACACGAGGAGATTTGAATGCATATTTGATGCGTTCCTTTTTAGGCTTATCCTCCCCCACTAAACTGAGTAGATCATCTTGAGCTCGAGCAATGTTGCCAATTAATGTGACAACCAATAAAAAAGAAAGGGTATAGAATTTCATAAGCAGATTTTTAATTAGCCTTTCAAGGGCTCAAGGGTACAAGCAACATCAATTGTAGCATTCTTATTGACTTTATCAGCAACTACACCGGGTATTGCCACTTTATAATCTGAAAGAAGTACGGTGAATCCTGCAGTAGCCGTAATCTTACCACCTTGCACCTGTAATTTTCCTGAAGCTTCTGCATCTTTTGTTTCGCCATGGATAGTCAATTTTCCTTTAACAGTCACAGGGTAAGTGCCATCTTTTGTATAATTAACAGAAGCATTATTAGCAATAAGACCTTTGAATTCTGCTTTTGGAAACTTATCGCTCTCTAAATAATTTTCATTGAAATGCTCTTGCATCAATGCACGCTCAAAAGTGAAGCCCTTGATAAGCACTGCAAATTGTATGTTGCCAGAAGCCGCATCCATCACACAGGTAACAGTGCGATTAACTGCCTCAATTTTTTCAGGAGATGAGGGGGCAGTAGCATTAAAATCAATTCGTCCTGTTTTGGTAAAAAACTTTTGTGCATGACTAGTCAAAACAGTTCCTGTAAACAGCAAGAAGGCTAAAACAACTTTTTTCATAGTTTGATTTTTAATTTTCAATAATTGCACAACGAACCAGTGTTACATCTGAACCGAGTAATTCGTCAGCCATATAACCTGTACAGATCCCACGAACTTTTATTAATCCGCCAGCCTGTAAAGCAGCAGCTTTACCAGCGAACAAACTGTCCACGCTACAGCGAACAGATGAAAGGGATGCAGCGTCTCCAATTGTAATTGTATAAAATCCTTTTTCATCGGCGGTGGACTCTTTAATTGCCCCTTCTACTTCTAACACTTTATCTAAATAAAGTTTATTGGCACCAGCCTCATCTTTTTCAAAGGCGGCTAGTAATGTAGTAATAGTAGTAAATGTAAAGTCAGCACGTGCGTCCGCCATGCTTGCAGACTTTCGGTTGTACTCACTGTAACCGTACCAGGCTACAAGACTCACTACTAAAAGAATAACAACACTTATTAATCGAATATTTTTCTTGATCATAGTATACCCATTAATTATTTAGCATTCCGCCATCAATCCATTTTTTAATTGTGGCTATCTGACAGGCTCCCATTTTAGCACCACCCTTTGGCATGGGCGAATAACCGGCAGCGTGATTAATAGTTCCATATAATTTACCACTTTGCGCCATTGTTTTATCAGCAGTGTATGTACCCATCAATTGATTGCCAGAAGGGGCACTTCCCGAATGACAACCATAACAATTAGACTGTAACAATGGGACCACTTTTTGTGCATAAGAAACTATTCCCGCCGTATCTGTACAAGGTTGACCTGTTGTGCTACCATATAAAATTTCTTCATGATCATAATAACAGGCAGACAAGGTGAACACTAAAAGGATGATCAATAAGTAGCGCATTTCAATTTTCTTTTTTAGCATCTCAATCAATTATTTAATGAACCTGCAGTAACCCACTTGCGAACCTGTGTGATTTCACAATCAGAAAGCTTGGCCATATTTTTTGGCATAGGAGAATAGCCTGTTTGATGCATAATTGATCCGACTAACTTTCCATTGAGCGCTACTACACGTGTGCCCGCATACGTTGATAAATCCACGTTACCTCCCAAACTACCTGCCTTGTGACATCCTGCACATTTATTATCCATCATAGGTTTGATAACTGCGGCATAGGTAAATTGAGTTGAATCACAACCACTGGTGCATGAATTGTTTCGAGCGCCTTGATTAATCCACTTTTGAATTTTAGCAATTTGAGCAGCCGTTAAAGGACTTCGGGGCGGCGGAGGCATTCTGTCTCCAGGGTTTGTTTCAATGATAACTTTGTATAAATCACTTTGAGTGGCACTACCTGCTCGTACATAATTCATGATTTTCAAATAGGAGCTTAGATTAACTCCGCTAGCCCTGGTAACTGCGTCATGACAACCACTCATCGCACAGTTAGAAGCGATAATGGGCATAATATCATTGACAAAGTAGACAGAATCGGGACTGCAAGTAGTATTAACAGTGGGAATACTACCCGTTCCATTTGGAGAAGTGGGCTCGTGGGTACAGGCATAAAAGAGTAATAGACATGCTAGTATTGCAGAAGGCAGATAAATTCTCATCAGTAAAGAAAAGTTTTGGACGTGTTCAATTTAAACGATTACCGTTACTAAGTATTGCTACAACTGTAATTTATTATTAATATTTAAAATAAATTAACAATTATCGCAACAACTCACAAGGCTTACAACCGGTATGTTTTTTAAAGGCTGTTGAAAAATGGGAGATAGAAGAATAACCCAGTTGCAGGGACACCTCTGTCACAGTCAACCCTTTTTCGTACAGTAAAAACTTGGCATGTTCCATTCGCTGGCTTTGGTAAAATTCAAAAACAGTAGTGCCAAATAACTCCTTGAACCCCTTTTTAAGGTAGCATTCATTAATGGCTACTTTTCGACTCAATTCCTTGATGGTAATAGGCTCACCAATGTGTTTGATTAATATTTCACGTGCCTGCGTAATCTTTTCACGATCTGCTTCGTTAGCCAAAAATTTGCAACTCACCATATCAGTAGACTGCTCCCCAATCATGCAATCCATTGTGTACAACAACAACATTTGCGTCTGCGCATTGATAAAAATATTCTCTCGGGTGTC
>DDPN01000149.1:0-7309 GCA_002342205.1 Chitinophagaceae bacterium UBA2467
TTACTAATACAAGTCAGAAAGATATCAAAAAATATAACCCAGTTGGTGATAGTATTTACACTGTCATTTATAGCAGTTTTGTTGCAGGAGACTATCAAAAAGCCTTTACACTAAAAAAAGAAGCAGATAAAATATTTGGAGATAGTCTGTGGACACCGCAACTCCTATTCATAGAAGCAGCTTACCATGTTCAAAATAAAAATGATAGCACTGCCATTCGTTTATTACGTGAGTTGCAGATTCGATTCTCCGACTCTCCCCTTTTTGAAAGAGCTGCCTTTTTATTAGAAGCAATAGCAAAAAGAAAACAATTAGAACAAAAAGACACCACTGCTACTGCGCCCACACCCCTATCAGTAAAAGCGCCTACAACCAATCCATCCGCAAACGCTGAGGTAAAACCAGATTCCACACAATTCAGTAGTCCTTATAAACACTTGGAAGAAAATCAACACTGGATCATTTTTGCGATGGAGAATACCGAACCTGTATTAGCAGCGGAAGCCATGCGAGCTATTGAACGATATAACCGAGAAACTTTTTACAATAGATCGTTTACCACACAGCTTGTCAATTTAGACGCCCGCTACAGACTAATTGCGATGGGATCCTTTGGAAATTTCAGAGAAGCTTTAGCCTATATAGAACGCGTAAAGCCAAAAACCGCCACAGAACTTGTACCTTGGATGAGCCCCGGCAAATACGAATGGCTGCCCATCTCCACTGAAAATCTTTCTATTTTAAAAGAACGAAAAGAGTTGGGAAACTACCGTAGTTTCATTAACACAAAGAGACCCTAACTTAGCAACATGAAACCATCGGTACGCTTCTTTTGGAAGTTTTTTGGCTGGGGACTCCTCTCCTTTCTATTACTGATACTACTTGCCAATTTTGGTTTGTTTGGCAAAATGCCTTCTCTCTATGAATTGCAGAATCCCTCTATTTTACAAGCTTCTGAAGTCTATGCAATTGATGGAACTCTCATGGGCAAGTATTACACAGAGCGAGGCAATCGAAGTAATGTAAAATATAGAGACCTTTCTCGATATGCAATTGATGCTCTGGTTGCTACCGAAGATGAGCGCTTTTACAGCCATAGCGGAATTGATTTCAAATCTACCCTGCGCGCACTGGTAACATTGGGCTCAGAAGGAGGAGGAAGCACAATTACTCAACAATTGGCAAAGGCTTTGTTAGCACAAGGAAGTCGTAACAAAGCATGGCGCGTAATTGAAAAATTAAAAGAATGGATTATTGCCGTTAAGCTGGAAAAGAATTTTACCAAAGAAGAAATCATCACACTCTACCTCAATGCCGTTCCCTTTGGAAATAATATCTATGGCATCCGTAATGCAAGTCGTACTTTTTTTCAAAAAGAACCTGATCGTTTGAATATCGAAGAAGCGGCCCTGCTAATTGGGATGTTAAAAGGAAATAGCATCTACAATCCAGTACGAAATCCAAAAGCTGCGTTAGACAGAAGAAATGTAGTGATTGGACAAATGGAGGTTAATAATAAAATCACAGCAGAACAAGCTGCTCAATTAAAAGCAACACCCATCCAACTTAATTACAAAAAGATGGATGAAAATACGGGCTACGCTCCCTACTTCCGCGAAATCTTAAAAGAGGAAATCAAAGAAGCCTTAAAGGGCATGACCAACCCCGAAGGTGAACCTTACAGTATTTATAATGACGGACTAAAGATTTATACTACCATCAATGTGCAAATGCAACAATATGCAGAAGAAGCATTGGCACAGCACATGTCTCAACTCCAAAAAAATGTCAATAACAGAAATTCTATTAAGAATGGAAAGATTTGGCAGGGTAAGGAGTCGATATTAGAAAGAGCCATGAAAGAGTCGGATCGCTGGCGCAATTTAGAAGAAGATGGATGGAGTGAAAAAGAAATAAGAGCCAGCTTTACAGAGCCTGTCAATATGAAAGTATTTGGCTGGAATGCCAAGCGTGAGATTGATACGGTAATGACACCGCTTGATTCCATTAAATATCACCGACAAATGGAACAAGCCTCCTTTATGGCAATGGATCCTGTTACTGGTGAAATTAGAGCATGGGTGGGCGGCATTAATTTTAAAACTTTCAAATACGATCACGTCAATATCAAAACCAAAAGGCAGGTTGGTTCAACGATTAAACCGCTATTGTATACACAAGCTGTTGAAGAAAGAGGATTCACTCCGGAAACACAACTACCCAATGAACCCCAATATTTTGAAGGAAATGGTTGGGTGCCTGCCAGTAAGGAGTGTAAAGGCGGCCCAGGTTCTATGGCAGCTGCATTAGCATTTTCAAAAAACTGTGCAACTGCCTACGTAATGAAACAAGTTGGAGCGCGCCAGTTTTCAGAATTTATGGGAAGACTAAATATCCCTACTCCTGTTGGTCCCTATCCATCCGTAGCACTGGGGTCATGTGATCTTTCTCTCTTTGAAATGATGTGGGCCTATACCATTTTTGCAGGAAGAGGCTTTTCAACAAAACCATTTGCGATTAGCAGAATTGAAGATAGAAATGGAAATGTGATTAAACGATTTGACTTCAGTGCCAATAGAAAAGAAGTAATAAGTGAAGCTACTGCCTATACGATGGCGCGAATGATGCAAGGTGCTGTTGATGTAGGTACGGCTGCAGGTATGCGTACGCGCGTGGGTGCTGCAGAGATGGGAGGTAAAACAGGTACTACAAATGAAAATGCGGATGCCTGGTTTTTAGGATATACCCCTCAGATTTTAGTGGGCTCTTGGGTTGGGTTTGACGATCAGTTCATACGTAATGAAGGCGAAGCATCTCGAATGGCCCGTCCCATTTGTGAATACTTTTTAGGCAAAGCCCTCTCCGATTCAAAAACTGGATTAGAAAGAGAGGCACGTTTTATTGTTCCAGCAGAAATGAGCAACAGTATCAACAGTGCAGACATTCTTCTTAACGACCTTGAAATGACGCCTGGTGCAGAGGGTCAAGATCTTGGTGCAGGAACAGAAGATGACTATAAAATTGAACCCTCAGAATACATCGGACCTGAATCTAAGCCAGTTCGTGAAGAGGATAATAAACTGAATGCTCCAGCCAAAAAAGATACGGTACCAAAAAAAGAGCAAGACATTCCAAAGCCTGTTAATACCCCTGCAGAGGCAAAAGAAAAGAAAAAAGGACTGATTGATCGTATTCTGAAAAAGAAAGAATGAACAGGAACAGCTATTCCATTCGCATTGCTACCACAGCTGATATTGAATTAATACGTTCCCTTTGTTTTGAAGTATGGCCCCAAACCTATGCTTCCATTATCAGCGAAGAGCAGATTGAATACATGCTAGACCGTATGTATAGCCCCTTATCCCTCCAACAACAAATGGAAGAAGGCGCACATTTCATTTTACTCTATAACGATACCCTTCCCGTTGGATTTGCCTCTTATCAAGTGATAACCCCTACTCATTGCAAACTGCATAAATTATATGTGTTACCTACCCAACAAGGCAAAGGAGGTGGTCGCATCATGATTCAGCACATCCTTGATAAAATCAAAGAAAAAGGCATACAGCACCTTGAATTACAGGTCAATCGAAACAATAGCGCTGTGGCCTTTTATGAAAGACTTGGTTTCTACCAACGCGAAACAGCAGATTTTGATATCGGAAATGGGTTTTTCATGAATGATTATATCATGCAAATAGACCTTGTATAATAAGGTCTTTATTGATTATTAATGTAGCTTTGCGCCATTCACAAAACCTTAAACATGTCTACATTAACCAAATCCATCGACTTTAGTTTACCCTATAAAGTAGCCGACATTTCTTTAGCAGAATGGGGCCGCAAGGAAATCAGATTAGCCGAAGCAGAAATGCCTGGTCTAATGGCAATTCGTTCTGAATATGGACCAAGTCAACCACTAAAAGGCGCACGCGTAGCAGGTTGTTTGCACATGACCATTCAAACTGCTGTACTCATTGAAACATTAGTTGCCTTAGGAGCAGAAGTAAAATGGAGCTCTTGTAATATTTTCTCTACCCAAGATCATGCCGCTGCGGCCATAGCTGCTGCAGGTATCGGTGTATTTGCCTGGAAAGGACAAACCATTGAAGAAGCGGATTGGTGTATTGAACAAACACTCTTCTTTGGCGGTAAAGATCGCCCCTTGAATATGATTTTGGACGATGGTGGAGATTTAACCAATATGGTATTGGATAAATATCCAGAATTGGTTCAGTATGTAAAAGGTATTTCTGAAGAGACCACTACAGGTGTTCACCGTTTGTATGAGCGCGTAGCGAACGGAACATTACCAATGCCTGCAATCAACGTAAATGACTCAGTAACCAAGTCAAAGTTTGACAACAAGTATGGTTGTAAAGAATCATTGGTTGATGCGATTCGTCGTGCAACCGATGTGATGCTAGCTGGTAAAGTTGCTGTAGTGGGTGGATACGGAGACGTAGGAAAAGGCTCTGCCGCTTCTTTAGCTGGTGCAGGTTGCCGTGTAATTGTAACTGAGATTGATCCCATCTGTGCCCTTCAAGCTGCAATGGATGGATTTGAAGTAAAGAGAATGATTGATGCCGTAAGTGAAGCGGATATCGTAGTTACAGCTTCTGGTTGTCGCGACCTGATTACTGGCGAGCATTTCAAACGCATGAAAGACAAAGCCATTGTTTGTAACATCGGGCACTTTGATATTGAAATAGACATCGCTTGGCTGAATACAAATTATGGTCACACAAAAGATACCATCAAGCCACAGGTTGACATCTATAACGTAGACGGAAAAGATATCATCATTTTGGCAGAGGGTCGTTTAGTAAACCTTGGTTGTGCAACCGGACACCCTTCTTTTGTTATGAGTAATTCATTCACTAACCAGACACTTGCTCAAATTGAATTGTGGAATAACCACAAGAACTATGAGAATAAAGTGTATGTATTACCTAAGCACCTAGATGAAAAGGTAGCTCGCTTACACCTTGCTAAAATTGGAGTAGTGCTAGACGAATTGACTACTCCACAGGCCGAGTACTTAGGCATTAGCAAGACGGGACCTTTCAAACCAGAACACTACCGTTATTAATAAAGGAACAAGTCAAATAAAAAACCGCTGCAAGCAGCGGTTTTTTTTATTGCAAGAGTTTGACTGCTTCATCCGTCACACACTGCAGCGCTTTCATAAAAGCGCGCTGTTGTGCTTCATCCAAATTGACAGGAATTAGCTTTTGATCTCTGTCCGTAAAAACGATTTGACTCACGGGTGTTGTTGCCATTTTTTTAAGCTGGTAATTGACGGTAGGACCATTGCGAAATATGAAATGAAAGAGCCCTTCGCAATTCATTGTACCCGCATTACGAAGCAACAATTTTGATTTAGTGCCAGCAAAATAAACGGTAGCTGTGCACCCATCATCAAAGCACCGATTGGTCTTGAAAGAAAAAAGCAGATCGATTTCTTTTTTATCAGCATCCACAGTAACGGAAGCACCTGTCAATTCAATAAAACCAGAACTCAATCGAACCTGGCGGGTAAATAAATCTTCTTCGCGCAACACTTTACAGTCCTGCGCAAATCCGACGCGGATGCCAATACCAAAGAGTACAACAAATGCCGTTAAATAAATTGATAGCCTTTTCACCAGTAAAATTTAGATACGTACCGCAGTACCCGTGGCAATGACCATTAGCATGCTGCCACTAGCGCCTACTGTTTCAAAGTCTAGGTCGATGCCTACCACTGCGTTAGCTCCCATTGCTTGCGCTTTTTGAGTTAGTTCACGCATCGCATCTTCTTTTGCTTCTTCAATGACGCGCTCGTAGGTTTTACTACGACCACCAATTAGATCACGTAAGCCGGCAAAAATATCTTTAAACATATTGGCACCAATAATGCTTTGTGCATTGATTACGCCAAGATAATCCTGTACAGGTTTTCCTTCAATGGAAGCAGTTGTTGTTAAAATCATAGATTCTGATTATTTAATTTTTTCAAAAATACGTTGAAGCTGAAAATTTTCCTTGACTACTTGTCCTTTAGCGGCCTCCTTGATGTAAAGGATGCGGTTATCTGTATCCGGATGGCTACTGATCATTTCCGGGATTTCCGTAGAAGGGGCTGCCTCCTTTAAATGCCTAAATAACTGTTCAAAGCCTGCAGGGTCAATGTTACGGGCTGCCAACAGACGCAAACCCTCCAAATCAGCTTCTTTTTCCAACGATCGGGAGTAGCTAAGCGTTCGCAATTGGTTGACCTGACCCACTAACAGTGAGGCTAAGGCACTACTTTTCCCAAATAACAAACTCACAAAAAGCTCTGAACCCATAGAACGAAACATAGATCGAGTAGCGTGTCTTTTTTCAACGTGAGAATACTCATGACTCAATAAAGCAGCAAGCTCTGGGTAGCTCTCCATACTTTCTAAAATACCCGTATACACTACAATGCGGCCACCTGGTAATGCAAAGGCATTTACCTCCTCATCTTTTACCACTGTGATCCGAATCGAATAATCCGTTTCAACTTGAAGGGCAGAAAAAAATTCATTCACTATTCGTGTTGCTGCGGTATCTTCTTGCTGTGTAGACTGCATAGCCTCAAAAACACCATCACCCAGTTGACGCTCCGTTTTTATTGATACGACCTTGGCCATTTGCTCAGCCAACCACGGCATCATTAAAAAATAGAATAAAGACCCAGCAAGCAACATCGCAAGTAATAACCCAACAGTCCTTCTCAAATTACCCGTTCGTTTTTTACGGTACCAAGGCAGTGTATGTTCTTTTTTAATTTCTTCCCAATACTCAAAGGCTTCCTGATTTTTTACCCTGCATTCAGCTTGAGAGGAAGAATGTATAAACCGGCTGCATTGTTCTCCCATTAAAAAGTCACCCTGTACTTCGCTGAGCTTCCAGTCTAATCGAACGGGATTGCCTGCTTCGTCATGATAGCCTATGCTTAATAACTGATCAGATAATAAAAGGGTTGCTTCCCGAGGAAATGCAAAATAGGTGGGATAAAACTGTCCGCTAAAGGTTTTCATAGAAAGATTGGACGATAAAGATAAGATGGCCAACTTTTCGACCCTATTTTTGTAATAGTACAAATGGTACAGGCATACAATTTCCTTGCTTCCTGGCAGCTTTTTCCCGAAAAGGGGTCCTACGAAAAGGGAGGGAGACCCAAAAGTGGCATTTACAAGATAGAAGCCACAGAGGGTAAAAAAGAATTACGTATTTATCATAATTGGGTTAGTCTGGAAAATCAGGCTTTTGCCGCTAATTATACCATGCTGGCCGATGG
>DDPN01000149.1:7348-8151 GCA_002342205.1 Chitinophagaceae bacterium UBA2467
GGTATCACCTTTGAAATCCATTTTTACAAAAGCGGACAGTCTATCTTACACGTGATTCATGAGATTATGCCGAATGGGTATTTGCGTGTAACTCAGCAAGGGGTCTTAGAGAGTGGTCAGCCCTATACGAATGTGGACTACTACCATAAACAACTTAGTGTATTACCCTATTCGGCATCTGTTTCAGGTGCGGTGATTAAGCCCAATGAAGAGGGATTAATTAAGCACAAGGCCCTAACGGCCATGGAAGAGCAAACCAACATGCAGTTGGACCAGATCAGACAACAAATAGAACTATTAGCCTTACAAGCGCAAGAAATACAAAAGAGAAAAGATTTGTCGCTTAAAATATACGAAGCCAAACTTAGCTTCAAACCTAATATCGGTCAGGTTTATTATCTGTATGAGAAAAATGATGAGAGTTATATGGTTTCATTAGTTTCTCCCAAAGAATGGGGAGGCGCGGGACCTTTTAAAAAGTTCATAGCTACCGTTCAGTTATTAGCAGATCATACCTGGAAAGAACTGTAGGAGTTTATCTTTGCACCAGTGACAAAGCTATCTGTCAATATAAATAAGTTTGCGACCCTTCGCAATGCAAGAGGAGGAAACAATCCAGACCTTGAAATGGTTACCCGTGCTGTGCAGACATTTGGCGCAGATGGCGTCACGGTGCATCCTCGACCCGACGAAAGACATATTCGCTATAGTGATGTACGTGCTATAAAAAAATTGATCACAACTGAATTCAATATCGAAGGAAATTGTCGGGAACAAAAATTTGTAGACCTAGTACTGGAAAC
>DDPN01000149.1:8319-13660 GCA_002342205.1 Chitinophagaceae bacterium UBA2467
CCTTATCAAAAAGCTGCAGAGCTGGCACGCGAATTATCCCTCGAATTGAACGCAGGACATGACTTAGATCATTCCAACCTTCGTTATTTTCATCAGCACATTCCCTGGCTAAAGGAAGTAAGTATTGGACATGCATTAATCTGTGATGCCCTGTTTTGGGGATTAGAAAATACCATTCAACTATATAAGAGAGAATTGCAATCTTAGTGCAAGCGTGTTTTGATTAACTCTTTTATTGCACCAAGTTGCGTCGGCTCAAACCATTGTATTTCTGCTTGCTTTCTAAACCATGTCATTTGTCGTTTTGCATATTGCCGGGTATTGATCTTTATTTGTTCAATGGCCTGCTCTACTGAAATGAGTTGATTTAAAAAAGCGAAAATCTCCTGATACCCTACTGTCTGCAAGGCATTAAGTGATGAAAACGGATACAACGCTTTTACCTCTTCTACTAAGCCTTGTTGTATCATGTTATTTACACGAGTATTAATCCGCTCAATAAGTTGTGGACGCGGAAGTTCTAATCCAATTGAAATCAAATCGAATGTAACAGGATGCTCCCTTTTTTCTCGATAAGAAAAAATACTCTGCCCAGTTGCCTCTATTACTTCAAGTGCACGCATCAATCGCTGTGGGTTTTTCATTTCACCAGTCGATGCAAACAAAGGGTCTTTTTGTAGAACTTGCTCCTGCAGCCAGGCTAAACCGTTTTTTTGATAGCCCTCTATCACTTGACTTCTTATTGCTGGATCAATGGCAGGAATTTTATCGAGTCCCTCATAAAAAGCTTTCCAATAAAGCCCTGTCCCGCCTACCATCACCACCACAGCATATCGCTCAAACAACTGATTTAATTGATCCTGTGCATACGCTGCAAAGGATGCAGCATCCACTTTATCGTGAATAGAATGAGAAGCAATAAAATGATGCGGCACGGCCTGTAATTCGCTTTCAGAGGGACGAGCTACACCAATATTTAATTCTTTAAAACACTGACGACTGTCAAAGGAAATGATTTCCGTATTGAGCCACTGTGCTAATTGTATCGCTACAGCAGTCTTGCCTACAGCTGTAGGACCCGCTACTTGTATAATCGTTTTTGTAGACATGAAAAACTAGAGCAGATCAGATTCCTCATCTTGAAATCCTTCTTCCTCCCCTCCTACATCCTCTCCTTCCTCATCTTTTTCACCAAAGCCCTCTTCGGCTTTGCTTAAATCATATTTTTCTTCAATATCGGCAAACTTATCACCCAGTAAAGATTTAGTGCCATACTGGCTGGGGGGAATACCCTCCGCACGTGTTACTGCAGGATACGTCAGCTTTGGATTTTCTTCTTTTGAAACACCGATCAATTCGACTAAGAATGTCCAGTTGCGTGTAAAATCATACACATAGACAAACCGCTGATTTAAATTTTTTATTTCAGAACCCACTGCGGTTTGCTCCATCAGCAACGGTGGCGCCTTGTACTCCTTTTCGTATACTTCCAAACTGATTTCACGACCTCTTTGCCAATTTTCATTACTCCGATAAAAAGTAGCGGCATGTTTGTTGTCAAACTCAAATGCCTTCAAAATGGTCAAATGAAGCTTCTGAAAAGTATCTGTTGGAAAAATGGCGATATCCCTGTAAATAGTATCGTCTTCTTCAAAAAAGACTCTGAATTTTAAGATCGGCATGGCACAAAGCTAGGGATAAAATTGCGTCAGCCCTTTGCGGAAATACCCAATGAAGCAGCCTTTTCCACCATGAATTGATAAGCCGCTTCATAATTATTAGGAATAACCCCATCCAAGATCGCGTCCTTGATGGCATCCTTGATTACACCAACAGGTTTTGAGGGAGCAAGGCCAAATGTTTCCATGATCAATTCGCCCGAGATGGGTGGCTGCCAGTTTCGGATATGGTCTTTTTCTTCAACCTCTTTACAGCGCTGTCTTACCAATGCGAAGTTTTCGAGATAACGCTTTACCTTATTTTGATTTTTTGAGGTAATGTCCGCTTCGCAGAGCAGCATGAGCGAATCAAAATCTTCTCCCGCATCAAAAAGCAAACGTCGAATGGCAGAGTCAGTGATATTTTCTTTAGTCAAACTAATAGGACGCAAATGCAATTCGACAAGCTTTTTCACCAATCGCATTTTTTCATGGAGCGGCAACTTAAGTTTAGTGAAAATCTTAGGGACCATTCTTCCACCTACTACTTCGTGGCCATGAAAAGTCCAGCCATGTCCTTTTTCAAAACGCTTTGTAGCAGGCTTAGCAATGTCATGTAATATAGCTGCCCAGCGCAACCACAAATCTGTTGTGCTTTTAGAAAGATTATCCAATACCTGAAGAGTGTGATAGAAATTGTCTTTATGGCCATGACCATCTTTGTATTCTGCACCCGCCAACTCCACTAACTGTGGAAATATCAATTTCAATAACCCTGCTTTGTATAAAAGATCAAGCCCGACAGATGGAATGGGCGCGAGAATCATTTTATTTAACTCCTCAGTAATCCGTTCTTGGGTGATTATTGAAATTCGATGAGCATTATTTACAATTCCTTGCCAAGTTTTTTCTTCAATTGTGAATCCGAGCTGCGCAGCAAAACGTATAGCCCGCATCATTCGAAGTGGATCATCGCTAAAGGTTCGATCCGGATCCGTCGGCGTGCGAATAATCCCATTATCCAAATCTTTTACCCCACCAAATGGATCAATCAATTTTCCATATCCGTCACGACATAAACTGATGGCTAGCGCATTGATGGTAAAGTCTCTTCGCTCTTGATCATCTTGTAAGTTTCCAGGAGAGACGCTGGGATTTCTAGAATCAGGATGATAACTTTCTTTTCGAGCCCCAACAAATTCCAAATCAAAACCTGGTTCACCTCGCAATTGAAAATGAGCAGTTCCAAATGTTTTAAAAAGATCAACTTTAGGAGCGGGTTTAAATTGAGAAGCAGCCTTAGTAGCTAATTCAAGCGCATCCCCCAAACAAACAAAATCCATATCGGTAGTGGCACGGCCTAATAATTTATCACGCACGAATCCTCCAACCAAATAGGTATCTCGCTCCAGCAATTCACTAGCCGCAGCTACCTTTTGGAGAACCTCCGCTTCCTGATTGGAACAATGAATATCCATTGGCGCAAAGGTACTAGTTCAGCAGGAAGTGATCAGAGATAACGAAGATTAGTCTTAGGCGAAAGCGTCAAGAGCGTTTCGTACATCAATCGAATGGTATTTTCGATATCATCGCGATGTAGCATCTCTACAGTAGTATGCATATAACGAAGAGGAATAGAGATTAATACCGAAGGACAACCATCATTTGAATAGGCAAAAGAATCTGTGTCCGTTCCTGTACTACGACTTTGCGCACGCCATTGAACCGGAATTTTTTTCTTTGTTGCCACCTCTTCCACTATAGTCAAAAGTTTGTTATGCACAGCGGGAGCATAACACAGTGAAGGCCCCTTACCTGTAGCAACATCTCCTTCAATCGCTTTGTTGATCAATGGAGTTGTGGTATCATGTGTAACATCCGTAATAATCGCAATATCGGGTTTGATACGACGAGCAATCATTTCAGCCCCTCTTAATCCAATTTCTTCTTGTACTGCATTAACTACATGCAGACTAAAGGGTAATTTCTTTTTATTCTCCTTTAACAAACGCGCCACTTCGGCAATCATAAACCCACCAATACGATTGTCAAATGCACGACCAATGTAGTTGCCATTTGCTAACTCATCAAATCCATCTTGATAAGTAACCACCGCTCCAATATGTATTCCTAATGCAGCAACTTCTTTTTTACTGCGTGCTCCACAATCTAACCAAAGATTATCAGTACGTGGAGAAGGTTCTTTTTGGTCAGTCGCACCCAGGCGCGTATGAATGGCCGGCCATCCGAATACAGCTTTTACCGGCCCTTTTTTACCATGTATGATCACGCGTGATGCAGGAGCTGTTTGATGATCTACGCCCCCATTTCTTTTTAAATACAATAAACCATCAGCTGTGATATAGTTAACAAACCAACTGATTTCATCAGCATGTGCCTCAATAACCACTTTAAAAGGATTCGTAGGATTGATCACACCCACTGCCGTACCATATGGGTCAACATAATGTGTGTCCACATACGGCTTAAGATATTCTAGCCAAATACGCTGGCCCCAACTCTCAAATCCTACAGGAGAGGGATTGTTGATATAATTTTTGAAAAAAGTAAAGGAAGAAGGAGTTAGTAATGATTTTGCAGAACGCTTTGCAACAGACTTAGCCATCTAGAAAATTTTTAATTGTAACCAATCAGGGTTTTTTCAAACGAATCTTATTAGACTCCACATAATTACTTCTTTTACGTGTTTTATCTATAAGAATTAAACCAAGTGCTGCAGACGTATCTCTGGTAACACCTGGCAACGTGAGCATATTAGTTTGATTATAGGTGTTGTATTCAAATTCAATAGCAATATCGGATTGACGTAGTTGAGCAGGAATTCCTAAACGACCTGTAGGAAAACGCATCAAGGTGTCAATTAAAGTAGCTGTATTTCCGTTGAACCATTTATAGACAATGTATACTGAATCAATATCACCTTCTTCGTCGGTGTAGCTTCCCAACAAACGGATTACGTTTCCACTCAATACGGTAGCAGGTTGGATAGAACGTATCTCCACCTTTGGTTCAGATGTAAACTTATCTTTGCTGCAAGCAACAACAAGTACAGTAATAAGAATAAATAAAAGAGACCGTTTCATTCGTAACTAATTATAACAAAGGTACAATATTTGGATAGACCCTCTTCCATAGCAATTTCTTGGTCACAACGCCTTTTTGAATCAAACGCCTCCTTTGAAGAGTTGGCCATAACCGCATTCAGATACCAGGCAGTTGCCAACCCTGTTTACGCCGCCTACATAAAAGCCCTTGGCATAGACCCGGATACTATCCACTCCATTGATAAAATTCCCTTTCTGCCCATTCGTTTTTTTAAAACACATGCCATCAAGTCTGACAGCTTTGAACCGGCCATCGTTTTTGAAAGCAGCACTACTACAGGCCAGACACCGAGCCGTCATTTTGTTAAAAATCCTTCCCTATATCAAACCAGTTATAATCGTGGGTTTCGTCAGTTTTTTGGAGACCCTTCGCAGTGGTGTATTCTTGGACTTTTACCCTCCTATTTGGAGCGCCAACATTCTTCATTGGTGTACATGATGGATGATCTGATCAAAAAAACAGGTCATCCCAAAAGTGGATTTTATTTGCACGACTTAGATGCATTGCATGAAACTTTGCAAGCATTAGAAAAAAACAAGCAACCTACACTATTAATA
>DDPN01000149.1:13732-13912 GCA_002342205.1 Chitinophagaceae bacterium UBA2467
GTATAGAATTAACAAGAGAAGAAGTACACGCCCAGTTAAAAAAAGCATTTGGATTAGACTCCATTGGAGCAGAGTATGGAATGACGGAGCTATTATCACAAGCCTGGTCAATGAAAGAGGGCCGCTTTACTTGCCCTCCCTGGATGAAAGTTCTGACTAGAGAAGAAGAAGACCCCCTGC
>DDPN01000152.1:0-2257 GCA_002342205.1 Chitinophagaceae bacterium UBA2467
CCCTCAGCCATGCCCGCAGCACCTGCGTACGTTCATAACTATCGTGTTGGGTATTCATCAACCACTTAATAATTGGCTCACACTTAGCACTTGGATCATAGTCATAAGGCATCTGTTGCGTAAAATGCATATCCCTACAGAACGGCAGCAGCTCCCTACTTTCAATATCTAATACCCCATTCGTAAACAACAGAAAGTCTGATTCGTCATACCACTCCTCAAATGCCAACACAGCCTGGAGCTGCATGAAAATATCGTTCATCATATTAATGCTGAAGCCTTTATGCAAAAACTTACCCAATGCAACCAACTTAGAGCGAATGTCACCAAGCATTTCAATCTTACTTAGTGGTGACCACAGACCAGATGACACCCTTTCATATTGAAAGAATTGACCATGCGGCAAACTAAACCGCATATTCCCCTGGTACATCTGCAACAAAAGCTCTGTAAGTTCACTTGCAGAAGGATTAAGCCCCTTCCTATCTTCTTCCTTCTTTTCACCCCTTGGTTCCATATTCCAACCATCTTCTTTATTTGTATTACGTGACCGTTGTTTTTTATTTTTTGCTACCGCATTACCATCCTGTGCCTCTTCAAGTTCTTTAACAATCTGGGACATGTGCTCAAGTGTTGAATCAGAAACGTTCATTGCTTTGTGTTCTTGTGAAGGTTGCCAACCATGTTCTTTGGCAATATGAAAGAGAGATCCAATGCCACGTCCACCGGTCTTAGTAAAAGACAACCAGCGCCTTTGGCATTCACCAGCTTGATATTTTTCCGACTGCTGGGACCAGTTATCCCACTCTTCCAGCAATGATTCATCCAAAGAATGAAGCGTTTGGCCAATTGTGATCCAGATATCGTAATCATCACAAGCGTGTACAGGCAAAGCCCACATAGCTTCTACTGCACGTTTCATATCTCGATCAAGAGATACTTCAGCATTTACCGCAAAATTAGCGCCTACATACCGAGTTACCTCCTTAGCTGGCACCCCTTGCTTTACATTTTTATTAATGATGGAATTCAAAATCCAATCAGGGATTTCAGGCAACCTATCAACCCACTCAAACCCTTGATCTTCTGCTGTGTAATAACCATCAGTCTCTGGATGCAGCCCCATCAAAACTCCCTGGTGCCTTGACCAAAGAATCTCCAGCTTTTCCTTGGGACCCTCTGCATACCATGTATATTTGTTACGTACAAAATGTTTTTGTTTGTCGCGACTTACTTGATATAGCTTTCGTTGTCGTCCAGCTTTACCGCTAAGAATCGTAAGTGTTTTGGGTAATGCCGTAGCCAAATCAATTTCTGCAAGTTCTTCAACTTTTTTCTCCACACTGGGACCATCAACATCAACCCATACCAACCCATAGGGCATGTTGTAGCACGGTCCACTAATCAAACCAATAGCTTTACAATTACCACCAATAATTTCTTCTTCAATTTCTTTTAACGTAAACGGTTTGTTTTGCCATCCACCAACATACGGATCTTTCTTGGCACCAAGCGGAGTCAGCTGCCAATCCATAGGAATGAAATCCAAACGGATCTCTCCTGGCTTGAGTGCTTGTTGATTCCGACTGGTCATTTGGCAACCTCAGTTTTTTCTACAATTACTTTAAAATCTCGCTCAGGAAACCAATCGTTCTTCACCAACCAAAATGCATGGTGATGCATATCAGTAGGTAAATGGAAACAAGTTCCATCCACAGCAGAGGACATATGCCCCTGGAGCGATTGAATCCATTCCCCAGTATTGATGTAAATATCAACCATGAGGGAAGGAGCCGATTTGACTCTTACTATCCTACGGCCTCCCATCCGGACGGACGGTCGGCAGTCAACAAATTTAATCTAATTTTTTTTAAAATTAATTGTTGTATCCAATGTTTTATTTAACAATCTTTTATAGATATCCATTGGATTTTGACCAGTTTCTATTGCACTGCTAGTAGCAACAGACCAGCAAATAGCTTCAAATTGTTCTTCAGGAGTTTTATCACTCCAACGTTTCCATTCCATCTTGCAATTGTTCGTAATACTCTCGAACAACTTTAAACCAATCCTCGTGCAGTTTATTTAAAAATCCCCTAGAAATTTTAAATACTTGCGTACGTAAAGGAGTTGATACCAAGATAGCAGCTTGCTGAACCGTCATCCCCAAAGTTTGCGTAATACCAATGTCATATGCCGCTAACTGTTTCAAAGTTTTTTTAAATTTCATATGTCCCCCAAGCAGATCTCTCCATTC
>DDPN01000152.1:2308-4023 GCA_002342205.1 Chitinophagaceae bacterium UBA2467
GGTCCCCACCGTAAAGTCAAACCTTGGGTCAATAGGTGATTCTGCCCATAGTACTTCATCAAATTGATCCAAGATAGAAGGCATGCCAGACCAAAAGTCTTTATATTCTTCTGGTATATCTGGATTTTTATTACCTTTTAGATACTGCTCCATGCCGTAATGAATTGCCGTTCCACGTTCAGCAGCAAGTTCTTTGACACCTGGATTTGCTTTCGACCACATTTCAAGCTTCCGTTTGTTTGCTTCGGAAGCAGTCTCACTAATAATTGTAGTTACCGAAGGAGCAGGACCAGTAGGTAAGGGGGTTACGTAGTGGCGCTTACCATTGATTGAGATCCTGGCTGCGGTCCTATTGAGGTCCCGCATAATATCAGGTTGCTGTTCCTGGAGCTTAATCCAAGGTATATTCGTATTTACTCTAGCAACCATTCGTGGTTTTGTATATTAAAACCAATCTACCAGTTTGATTTTGCTATGGAGGATTTCCGGTTGTACATAAGCATCTTGCTTATTTCTTTATTTTTAACTACACTTCTATCACTTGGTACAACATATGGATTACTTCACCACTAATCACTTTGTAGCAAAACTTAACTTATTCTTCCGTAAGTTTTGGACCGGGTTGACGTGTGTACTTTCTGTTGTTTTTGGAGATTGCGTAGACCTGAAATTTTGGAAAGTCCCCCTCCACCCAGAAGATTTCCTTTGGTACGCCGAGCGGATCAATGGCAGGATTGCTATGCTAGCAGTGGTCATCATCTTGCAAATTGAACTAGTCACACATGAGCCCATCCTCCATTCGATTGGATTCTGGTAAGTTTGTAAGGTTTTATTACGGAGAGAAAACAGGAGAACGTTTCAAGGCTATGGCCTATGACGATTTCTCTCCTGAAGAAGCTGAGACACATGAGTCTCACCTCAAGAACAACAAAATTGATTACCTGCGCATCGAACTATGACCACCCCCTGGAACGACTACTATCAAAACATTCGTCAATCCCTTGGTGGCAGGCAGAATGGCTTTGATTTTATTTTTAATTACCTCAAATCTTTAAACAGAAAAGTCTGTATTATTGAAACAGGTACTTACCGTGAAGAAAATAATTACACAGGTGATGGGTGCTCCACCCTTCTCTTTGATAATTTTATTCATCATTATGGTGGAACTCTTATATCTATTGACATTGATCCAGAAGCCTGCAAGCTAGCCAAAGCCAACACTAAACACGCCGAAATTATTGAGTCAGATTCAGTAGAGTACCTGGCACTTCTTGATGGCAAGTGTGATCTTCTATACCTAGACTCTTACAACATTGAAAATTGGAATGATGACTGGGCTGCAGCCTCTCATCACCTCAAAGAGTTGTTTGCTGCCAAAAATATCATCACTCCTGGAACCCTAATTGTTATTGACGATAACATCATTACACCTTACAACAAGCGTCTTGGTAAAGGACGTTTAGTTTACGAATTGATGGATGCATTAGTAATTGAACCTGTCATTGATAACTATCAAGTTGGCTGGATTTGGGAAGAGGCATCTCTACAAGATGGTGGGGAACACCCTATTTACGAACCTACAGATACTTGAAATAATTAAGATAGTGTTACAAACATCAAATGTTGCCCCCGGTTGTTATAGTAAGGAAACCAAAAGAATCTGAAATGGCCCTTTCTAGTCAAGTAAAAGACCTTACTACCGAAGCCGCCGCTAA
>DDPN01000026.1:0-1655 GCA_002342205.1 Chitinophagaceae bacterium UBA2467
GTTCAGCCATTGGTTGGGACGCTTTCCCACTTATCCTTTCAACTTCCTACTCCTATTAAATGAAGACTAGTGTGAGTAATAAGATCTTATTGGTGCAATTGAATTTCGTTTGGATTTTGATCTGTGCTTCTTTATATGTTTCTGCCCAGGTTTCAATCGAACAGGTGGAGTTATCAAGCTCCTGGCTTCCTGAAACATTTATTGAATTGGATGATGGGGAGTGGAGTAGAGCCAGGGAAGCAAACAAAATAAAAAAATGGGATTTGAATCGAATCAGTCGCGATGAATTAGTGGCATTTGGCAAACTCACGCTTTGGCAAGTTGATCAATTTTTTACCTACAAAAAAGCAATGGGTGATTTCAAGGATGTTTACGAAGTACAAGCGATACCTGGGTGGGATCCTGTATTGGCACGCTCCTTGGTCCCCTTTTTTAAGATTGAATCTTTTCCTATTAAAGAATGGCTCTTGGAAAACCGTCTTCTGGAACAATCTATTCTAACTTATAGAATACGGGGGATCCAAAATAGAAATGCTTGTCCAAACGATTGGGTGGGAAGCGGAGTTGGGATGCAACTTCTGTATCGATATCGGTCTCCAGGTATGCAGGTGGGATTTTCTATTGATAAAGATCCCGGAGAAAAGATATTCAATAGCAAAGTGGGTAGCGGCGTAGACTTTTTAAGTGTGCATGCTTCGCTACAGCCAAAAGGTTCCGTTAAGGCTATAATTCTTGGAGATTTTACAGTCAACTTTGGACAAGGGCTTATCCAGTGGCAATCTTTTGCATTTAGAAAAACTCCTGCTATCGCTTTATTAAAAAAGAATGGCGCTACGTTTAGACCTTATCGAAGTGTGGGGGAGTTTAATTTTCATAGAGGCGCTGCGATTTCATGGGTGCGTAAAATTCACGCTATAGATTTTTTTGTTTCATCACGAATGTTAAGTGCAAACTATGGAGTGTCTGCAGTCAACGGAAACATAGGAGTCACTTCCTTTAATACAAGTGGGTATCATCGTACTCGACAAGAAATTGAAAAGCGAAATAATTTTCATCAGTGGGCAACGGGTGCCCGCTATTCGTTACATCATAAAAATATTTCAGGTGGAATTAATGTCGTGGCTTATCAGTTCTCAATGCCTCTTGTGGCTACAGCAAAGGCATATGATAGAAATAGTATCAATTCTAATTTTTGGATGAACGCTAGTACTGATCTTTCATTTTACCTGCGTAATTGTCATTTTTTCATGGAGAATGCTCTTGATAAAAAAGGCTTCTATGCAGGTTTGTTCGGTGGGCTATTGTCATTATCCAAGCAGCTTGATCTGGGGATAGTTTTTCGTTTGCTCAGCGAGAAATATCAAAGTCTTTATTCCAATTCATTCACTGAGGCCAGCTTTCCGGGAAATGAGAAAGGGTTTTTCATGGCAGTTAATGCTAGACCGTTTTCAAAACTGGAATTTCAATACTTTGCTGATGTTTTTTGTTTTCCCTGGTTGCGATATACGATCAATCGTCCATCCAATGGAATGGAAAATTTATTTCAACTGGTCTATCAACCTACAAAAAAAGATGAGTTGATACTCTCTTCACGATTTGAACAGAAGGATCAAAATGTATCCGCAAGTAGCGCCCCAGGACCCCTTAAATGGGTG
>DDPN01000026.1:1753-3056 GCA_002342205.1 Chitinophagaceae bacterium UBA2467
GCAGCAGGTCGAACATGGTTTTCTGACTTTTATTGATTGGAAGTATCAATGGGGGCGCTCTGGATTCTCAAGCCACCTTCGTTGCCAGTTATTTGATGCAGATAGCTATGAATCAACTGTTTATGTTTTCACACCCCAAATAGGTGGAAATTACCAGCTCAGCCAGTTTTCAGGAAAGGGAGCAATTTATATGTTAATTATTGAAAATGAGATACTTAGAAGTATTTCTTGTAGAGGGGCCCTTAATTACGAGTACCGTAGGAATGGACCCCCTTCCAAATTGAGCTTTTCCCTTCAGATTGCCATGAAACTCTATCACTTAGGGGGTTCAAAAAATTCTACCCTATTTTAACTCTTTGTTAAAAAAAAGGTTATCTTGCCGCAGCAATTAGTGACGCCTTGGTGTCTGAATTGCGTATTATTGGATTTAATTTGAGTCAGTTCGATCTGACTTTCAGCGTAGTTAAAATTTAAAAATTAACGTCAACATGAGAAAATTCGCATCACTGTTCACCATGTTAATGCTGTTCACTGCATTGGCATTTGGTCAGACCCGCACGATTACCGGAACTGTAGTGGATGAGAATGGGGTTACCATTCCAGGTGCTTCCGTTCAATTGAAGGGTGCCCGCACAGGGGTAGCTGCAGACAACACTGGTACTTTCCGTTTGCAGGCAAAGACTGGAGATGTTCTGGTTGTTTCCGGAGCTGGATTAGAAATCACTGAGTTTACTGTTGGAGCCGACAATACGGTTCGCATTCAGGCTAAGCGAGTAGTTGTAGCCGGAGGCGAGGTTGTTGTAACCAGTGGTTATGGTATCCGTAAAAGCCTACGTAACATTTCTACTAATGCACAAGTAGTAACTGCTGAGCAGTTGAATACGATTCGTCAAACAAACCTTAACAACGCGTTGGCTGGTAAAGTATCTGGTATCCAGGTAAGAAGCCAGTCTTCAGCAAAGCTGGGAAGCACTGGTAGCATCCGTCTACGTGGTGAGTCTGGCTTTGGCGGTGGACAAGGTATCCTTTACGTTGTTGACGGAACAATCCTCCCTAACCCTAACGACATCAACTTAGATGATATCGAAGATGTAACTGTATTGCAGGGTCCTGCTGCAGCTGCGATCTTTGGTCCTCAGGGTGCTGGTGGAGCGATTGTAATGACATTGAAAAAAGCCAAGAAAGGTCAAAAAGGAATTGGTGTTGATGTAAACCTTGGCGTACAAAATGATAAAGTATACATCCTCCCTAACTACCAGAACTCCTATGCGGGTGGTGGTGTTGGTGATTTAATGAAATACAC
>DDPN01000026.1:3158-4243 GCA_002342205.1 Chitinophagaceae bacterium UBA2467
GACGCCAGCTGGGGTCCTCGCATGGTAGGTCAAGAATACATTCCTTGGTATTCATGGTACGATGGGCACAAATATGCTGGAACAACTGCTAAGTTGTTGCCTCAGCCTAATAACGCACGCGATTTCTACAACACCGGTGTGATGTTGAACAATAGCGTAAGCGTATCAAAAGCAACTGACAACACTAATATCAGAATGTCTTTTGGTAATATCGATCAGAAAGGATTGATCCCTCAGTCTTCTTTAAAGAAGAATACTTTCACAACATTGGCAACAGTTGAGATCACTCCAAAACTGACAGCCTCTGTTAATTTCAACTATGTAACTCAGATTGTCAAGGGTGAGTTTGATGATGGATACTCAAACCAAACTACTGGTTCTTTCAACCAGTGGTTCCATCGTAACCTCGACATGGGTATCATGAAGGAATTAAAAGATCTTCGTACACCTTCTGGAATTTGGGCTAGCTGGAACCACTTGAATCCAGTTGCTTACAATCCTTCAAACACTCGCCAATTCTATGCTGGTAACTACTGGTATAGTTTCTACAAGTGGTTTGATTTAGTTCAGCCTGTAACACAGACTGATCGTTATTATGGTGATGTTGCCCTTTCTTATAAAGTCAATGAAAATTTGAGAGTTAAGGCTACTTACCGTAAGCAACAAAACAATATTTGGAGTGAAGCAAAATATTATTCTGATTTGAATGAAAGTGGTACACAAACTCAAGGAAACTGTCCTGAGTGCCGTGGTTACTACAGTACTTCTACCTCCAACTCCAACAGAACAAACATGGAGTTGTTAGTGACTTATACTAAGAAGTTTGGTGATTTCAATGTAAACGCAACGGGTGGTACGGACATCCTTCGTCAATTGATTAAGGGTAATTCTGCAAATACCGTAAATGGTCTTAACGTTCCTAACTTATTTACAATCGGTAACTCAAAAGACCAGCCAGGCGTTGGTAACTCAAGAAGTGACTATCGCTATAGTGCACTTTACTTAACTGGTAACGTTACTTTCAAAAACTACTTAACTGCTGATTTCACAGTTCGTCAAGACTGGATGTCTGATTTGCCTCCAGC
>DDPN01000048.1:0-1656 GCA_002342205.1 Chitinophagaceae bacterium UBA2467
GTTTTATACGAAATAACGGCTTCTCCCGAATATCCGCCGGTTACCAGGGCTATATGCTTAAGCGACATTTTATTATATGTGGAGCTTATCCTTTTTAGCGAGCAACTCATCTACTGTTTCCCGATAAAGTTCATCAGGCACACAGCAATCTACCGGGCATACTGCAGCACACTGCGGTTCTTCATGAAATCCTTGACACTCGGTGCACTTATTTGGTGAAATATAGTAGGTGTCAACAGCAATAGGGGCATTTTTTTGAGCTGCATCGATGACATTTCCGTCCATCAAAGTAAAATTACCTTTTACAGTAGTCCCATCTGCAACAGCCCACTCTACTCCACCCTCATAAATAGCATTATTAGGACATTCGGGCTCACAGGCACCACAGTTGATACATTCTTCTGTAATCTTGATTGCCATAAAATTTATTTAATAGTTGATGGTAATTTTGTGTCTCACAAATTTAACGTACCGGCATGAATTTACCACAACGAATTTCGCTACTTGAAAAACTGGGAATTTATATGCGCAGCCAGGATTCCGAGTGGCTGGAAGCAAAAAAAAGAGCTTCCTTAGAAAATGGCTGGTTCATCCCCCCTTTTATTGAAAATGCGATTGAGCAAATTGCAGAACACTGGTTGCAGCGAAAGGCGCTAGAAGAATGGGCAACGGGCGAAAACATTGGGCTAGAAAATCGGACACCAAAAAAAATCGGATTAGTACTCGCGGGTAATATTCCGCTGGTAGGCTTTCATGACTGGCTCAGTGTTGTTATTTCAGGTCACCATTCATTAATAAAAACATCTTCCAAAGACAGAATACTCATTGAGCACCTAGTTGGCAAAATGATTCAATGGGAACCGTCCCTCCAAAATGAAATGAACTTTGCAGACCGACTTACTGGTTGTGACGGTTACATCGCTACAGGGAGTAATAATTCATCACGCTATTTTGAATATTACTTTAGCAAATACCCTCACCTCATTAGAAAGAATAAAACCTCAGCCGCTCTATTGACAGGCACAGAAACAAAGGAAGAGCTTGAGAAATTAGCAGAAGATGTTCATCTTTATTTTGGGCTGGGTTGCCGGAATGTAACCAAGATTTATGTTCCTGCTCAATATGATTTTATCCCCCTTTTAGAAGCATTCAAGAAATTTAGCTGGCTATCAGATAATCATAAGTTCAAGAATAACTACGATTACAACCTGGCACTTTACATTCTGAATAAGCAGTTTTATATGACCAACGGGACGATATTACTAATCGAGGACACCTCCCTTTTTGCACCAGTCAGTCAATTGAACTATGAGTTTTACTCAGATAAAAACACCCTGCTCAGCAGTCTTGCCAACCACCCTGATTTACAATGCCTGGTTGGAAATGACGAGCGATTGATCCCTTTTGGGAATAGTCAAATACCTGCACTAACCGACTACGCAGATGGCAGCAACACTCTAGCATTTTTGAACAAAAAAATGTTAAACTGACATTTTGATTTGCAAGCAGGAACTGACAGTTTGTTATTTTGCGTTATAGGTATGGAATTTGTATTCGTACACTAAATAGTTTTACTATGAAATGGAAACAATTAGCGCTCGTTGTGGCAGTAAGTGCAGTTTCGGCAATATCCAGCGTATGGATTTACCAAAAATT
>DDPN01000048.1:1746-3372 GCA_002342205.1 Chitinophagaceae bacterium UBA2467
ATTCCCGCAAAACGGATCACGAATCAATTGCCACGTAATCGTGGAGGCATGTTTGATGATTTTTTCGATCAGTTTTTTAACGCTCCGCAACTTCAACAAATACAGCCTGAACAAAGAGCATCTGGAAGCGGAGTATTAATTAGTGATGACGGCTATATCATCACCAACAATCACGTGATCTCCGACGGAGGCACTGGCGTGGCAGATGAGATTACTGTTACGCTCAATAATAAAAAATCATACAAAGCCCGTGTGATTGGAAAAGATCCCAGCAGTGATATTGCAGTGCTAAAAATTGATGGCACAGGTTTTCCTTACCTGATATATGGAAACTCAGACAATGTTAAGTTAGGTCAATGGGTATTAGCGATTGGGTATCCCCTGACATTGGAAACTACCGTTACAGCCGGAATTGTAAGTGCCAAAGGCCGCTCCATTGGTGTCAATGGAAGACAAAGTCAAACCCCTATTGAATCATTCATTCAAACAGATGCGGCTGTGAATCAAGGCAACAGTGGTGGCGCTCTCATCACAACTGATGGGCAATTGATTGGTATTAATTCCGCCATCTATGCTCCAACCGGAACCTATGCTGGTTACTCATTTGCAATTCCGATCAACCTCGGCAAAAAAATCGTAAATGATTTAATCAAATTCGGAGATGTTAAAAGACCTTATTTAGGCATCATGTCCGATAGTAAAAATATTAACTCAACGGATGGCGCATATGTGGGCACTGTTGCACCTGATGGCGCTGCTGCAGCTGCAGGTATTAAGAAAGGGGATGTTATCAAAAAAATTAACGATGTTCCTATTAGTTCCTGGAGTGAGCTTCAAGGCACTGTTGCCTCGTTAAATGCAGGAGAAAAAGTTTCAATTCTATATCGCAGAGATGGAAAAGACTATACCGCCACTGCTACGCTTAAAGCTGATCAGGGTAATTATGGAGACATAGCAGCAACGAGTCTTGGAGAATTATTGGGCGCAGACTTGGAAAACGCCGATAAAAAAGTAACGCAGCGAAATGATGCGGAAGGCGGTATCCGAGTAAAACGGATTAGCAAAGGGGGTCCACTCAGCAGAACAAGAATGCAAGAGGATTTCATAATTACCAGTGTAAACGGAGTACCTGTTAACAATATTGAAGAATTAAGTAGAGCGATTGCATCCACCCGAGGTGAAAGTCTAAACCTTGAAGGCTTTTATGATGGATACGACGGTCTTTATCGCTACCCCGTAACACTCACCCAAGAAGAGGAATAGTTTATAGAAGTTAGTTATAAAAAAGCCGGTTCAATTGGAGCCGGCTTTTTATTTCTAGTTATTCTATTTTTCATAGACCAGGTATTCCCAAGCTTGCATCTCAAATGGGCTTGCTGCACTAAAATCATTGGCGGCACCAGAAAACACATTCGTAAATCTTCCTTTCACTTGAGCATCCTTGAGTTCGAAGTGTAAATCGTTTTGCGACGATAAGTTAAGTACTACGAGCACTTCACGCTCTCCATTTTTTCGTAAATAACAAAACACTTTATCATCCGCAGTTGTTTTAACACGATAGGTTGCAGCTTGTGTATTCCCTGCCTCTAATGCCGGGTTTGTTTTTTTCAATCGGGTTAACGTCTT
>DDPN01000167.1 GCA_002342205.1 Chitinophagaceae bacterium UBA2467
GGAATTTTATCCAACTTATCAGCATGCCGTACTTGTAACTCTGTCATTCGACTTTTTGCCTTAGGGTGGACTTTAATCAACTCATTAATAGTGGATAAACCATCTCCGCGTATCTGCAATAAATCCTTTTGGATAAATCCACTAATCAATCCCTTTTCGGAAGCGGGATGACGATAATAAAAGACACTGTACTCCACTGGAAAATCAACAAATGCTTGCACCAAATATTCAACATTCATTTTTTCATGATAAATGCGCCACTGCTCCCAGGAAGTAATTTTTCGAAATAATAGCCCCTTCATTCCTACATCCGGCTTCACCGTAAAAGGCAAGTCAAAGCCAGCTGATCGAATCATATCTTCAGCTTCTTTTGTGGAAACGTCGGGAGATATATAAAAAGTGGATGGAAAATAGTGGACAGGAAGTTGTTCATACATTTCCTTTTTACCCTCCCCCTCAAATCCGCCAAAAGTAATTGTAGGATTAGACGCACTAAAAAACCAAACAGAGCGACTGCGAATACAATACCAAATCCAAAATGGGAATAAAGGGAAATACAGTACAAAGAAATTCCACTGCTCCCAATGCGTAATACGTTTCCAGATTTGTTTCATACGAATAGAAACAAAAGTAGGCAAAGCATAAAACAGAGCAACAGCTCATGCGGTAAAATATGTACTTTTACAACTCAAATTATTTCGATGAATATTCCTACCCTAGCCTCCTGCATTGCGGCAGGAAAAAAACCAAGCATACTTTTTTGGGTTGGCTGTGCAGGCAGTTTTGATCAACGAGCACAACGTGTCAGTAGAGCTTTTGCGCATATTTTAACACAAGTAGGAGTCGATTTTGCGATACTAGGTCAAGAAGAATTATGCACCGGTGACCCTGCCAGAAGAGCAGGTAATGAGTTTTTATTTCAATTAATGGCCTACCAGAATATTCAAACATTGAATAATTATGGAATTGAAAAAATTGTAACCACTTGCCCGCATTGTTTTAATACGCTTAAGAATGAATACCCTGAATTAGGTGGCAATTATGAAGTTATTCATCACACGCAATTGCTTCAACAGCTAATTGATCAGGGAAAAATAAAATTAAAAGAAGGCGGTTCTTTTGCGGGTAAAAAAATTGTTTACCACGACAGTTGCTACCTAGGTAGAGCAAATGGAATTTATGAGGCGCCCCGAAAAGTGCTGGAGCTATTAGACAGTGAGCTAGTCGAAATGAAACGATGCAGAACAAATGGCCTTTGCTGTGGCGCAGGTGGTGCACAACTTTTTAAAGAAGAGGAAAAAGGGGAAAAAAGAATAAATACCGAACGAACTGAAGAAGCGTTACAGACCGGTGCTACAGTGATAGCCGCAGCGTGTCCATTTTGCAATACAATGCTAACAGATGGCATTAAAGGCGCTGAGAAAGAACAAGAAGTAGCAGTGCTTGATATTGCAGAGATTATTGAAAAAGAAATGTTATCTGAATAGATTTTCTGTGAATACCTCAATTGAACATCTGATCCCTGCAGATTTTGCGGCTACCTCCAGAGTCTGGGTTTACCAATCAAACCGACTATTGGGTATTGCCGAAGCCCTACAAGTAGAAGAAGAACTAGAAAATTTTTCAAAGGAGTGGCGCTCCCATGGCGCTCCCGTCAAGGCTAAATCATTTTTATTTTTTGGACAGTTTATTGTTTTAATGGCAGATGAAACAACGATACCTGTGGGTGGCTGCAGCACAGATAGTTCTGTACATTTCATTAAGAAGCTAGAGCAGAAGTACACGATTAGCTTATTAGATCGAACACAACTCGCTTTTATTGTAAATCATAAAGTGCAATTACTTCCCCTAGCACAATTAACGTACGCTGTGGAGAAGAATTTTATTAGCGGTGATACGTTGTATTTCAATAACACTGTTGCAACAAAAAGCGAACTATTACAAAACTGGATTATTCCTGTTAAAAACAGCTGGCTTCAACGGAAGCTTACTTTCAATTAGTTAGTTCTCTTCTTATTTGTTGGCAATGAAGGCCGACGAGGCATAAAAACATAAGCCAAGGTTAGACGATAATTCCTCGTATACGTCATATTGAAACTTGTCACTGAAAAATTGGGGCCATACGTGATATTTCGGCGTTGCTGATTCATGATTGGATCCACGGCATTGATTGTGACAAGCAAATGTTTTGCAAAAAATTTTCGTTGTACGCCGACCGTCAAACTTGAATTCCATCTGGCCACTCCTTGCGGAGAAGCAAATCGATTTAGATTGAAATTGGAAGTCAAATTCCACAATTCGTTGGGTGTCCAATTTTGTCCAATAGTCGTAGTAAGAGAAAACCCATTTCGAAACTTTCTAACCTCCTTATCAAAAGGGCTGTACTGCATATAGGTCCAACTAGCGCTAGCATTCAATTTTAATTTTTTTACCAGAGTTAACCCATTCCAGGTGCTTAACTCATATTCATGACGTCCACTTATATTTTCCCAGGTTATTTCTGTTTTTCCAAGATCCACTAATGTTCTTACCTGACTAAAAACTCCCTTTACCTCGTGGTAGCCGGCACTAAGATTTAAGAAATAAGACTTGCGAGTACGGCTTACAACTATATTAAAATGATCAGCAGAGGACGCAATTAAATCAGGATTTCCAAACCGAAGATTATATGGATCAGAAAAATCAATTACCGGATTCAGCTGATTCATACCTGGACGATTAATGCTGCGTCGATAAGAGACCGTTAAACTCAGTCTATCCTTCCATGATTTATTGAGGTTAGCAAATGGCAACCAGGATAGGTAGGAATTTGCTACAATCTTATTTTCATTTTTTATATCAAATGAAATAAGGGTTAGCTCAGTAGCAACCCCAGCTGTAACACTAAACTCCTCTCCCAATATCTTTTTTATAGAAGACCGAACATTATAAACCTCTTGCTTAAATATAAAATCGTTGCTTAAAAGCGGGAGTGGTAGCAGGACATCAGCTGGAAGTTTTTTATAATAGGCATCTGTTACTGCGCGGGTCCACGATTGGTTATAAAATGCACCAGCCGAAATAGAAAGTTTAGATTGTGGGATAGTACGATCATAAGCAAACCTAAAACCGCCTCCCTTCAAACGGCTCTCAATTTCTTGTCGTTGCGCAGAGTCAGCACGAAAGAGTGAGTTCCCTGTTTTTAAATACGATTGAAAAAAGTCTTTATCATTCGTTGACTTACCAGGATTCAATGAAAGAAAAAAGCGATACGTTTCCCCACTGCGAGGTTTATAAGTATAGTTTACATTCACATTGGGGTTCAATGAAAAAATGGTACTGCCGGTAGTTCTTTCACTTAATTTCCATAATGAATCAAACCGATTAAGTGTGCTAAATTGAGTCCAAGCATATTGAACAGAACTGTTTTGATTGAATTGCAAAACAAAATTCAAAAGACTTTTCTTTGAAAATTCATAATCTATATTGACACGACTATTGGGTCTTCTATTTCTGTTTGTATTAGTAGAAATCGTATTAAAATAATTAGATGAATCCAAGTAGAGATTACGTCTACTCGAATTTCCCTCCCCTTTAAAATAATTTATGGCAAAGCCCGCATTCACTGAAATCGATAATCCTTTTTTTCGATACGCAAAATTTCCGCTTACACTATACTCACTCCTGGTTCCTGCAGATAAAGCAATGCGGCCACTACGCCCAACTTTTCCTTTCCTCATGACTATGTTTATCACCCCCCCTTGTTCATTGGCATATTGTGGAGGAGGATTCGTCATCACTTCAATTTTTTCAATAGAACTTCCAGGCATTGACTCCAGCAGATCCTGTAACTGCTGAAGATTTAACTCAACTGGTTTGTCATCAATTAAAATTCGCGGTTCTTTTCCCCTCACCGTTATTTTACCATCGGCATCCTTAGCAACCAATGGCACTTGGGTCAATAACTCGTTGGCTGTTGATCCGGCAGCATTTGCAGACTCCGTTACATTAAACGTAAGATTACCTTCTTTAGATTCAATCAATGGCTTCTCGGCATAAATAACAACTTGACTCAACTCAACTAAACTACTGTCCTTCAGTAAAATATCAGGTATATTGAAATCAAATCTTTCAGCTCTAAAATGTATGCTATCTAATCTAAAACCAGCCCTTCCTACATAAGAAATGGACAAAGAATAATATCCTGGAATAGCAATAGTTGCAACCCTAAATTCCCCAAGCTTATCTGTGGTGGTTCGATACTTTACTAGGGAATCGCCCATTTTAACCACCGTAACTGTACAACCTTCAATTGCCTTTTCTTTTTCGCCAACTACATTTCCAGTTAACAATCCTGAAAAACCCTTGTTTTGTGCAGTGACCGTAATGGCCATCAACAAAAAGGATATGTTTAGCAAAAAGTGCTTCAAACCAGCGATTTAGACGTCAAATATAACTGGTTCATGCGCAGAAATCGTTAAAGGAGAATGACATCCTGTCATATTCGATTTCCTGTTGGTATATTTGCGGTTCGCAATTAAAGAAAATGGAGCAGTTTTTAGTTGATAAGACACAAGATGAATCCCGACAGGGAGAAGCCTACGCCCCTACTCATGCAAGGGAAGCGCAATACAATCGCCACTTTTATATCGAAAGCTATGGCTGTCAAATGAATTTTGCAGACAGCGAGGTGGTTGCCTCCATTCTTCAAGGAGAAGGATTTGGAGCCACGCGTAACGTTGAAGAAGCAGATTTAATTTTTATCAACACCTGCTCTATCCGTGAGAAGGCTGAGCAAACTGTACGCAAAAGACTCACTGAATTCAAGAAACTAAAGAAAAATAATAAACAATTATTGATTGGAGTTCTCGGATGTATGGCCGAACGTTTAAAATCGAAATTTCTTGAAGAAGAAAAACTGGTTGACATTGTTGTAGGTCCGGATGCTTATCGATCACTACCCTCTTTAGTAATGGAGGCTGCTGGTGGACAAAAAGCTGTCAATGTACTTTTAAGCAGAGAGGAAACATACGCCGATATTGCACCAGTTCGATTAGACAGCAATGGCGTGAGTGCATTTGTCAGCATCATGCGAGGCTGTAACAATATGTGTTCCTTTTGTGTTGTGCCATTTACCAGAGGTAGAGAGAGAAGCAGAGATTGGAAGAGCATCATTGAGGAATGTAAAGACCTTTTTGAAAAAGGGTACAAAGAAGTCACGTTATTAGGACAAAACGTAGATTCTTATTATTACACTTCAACGCAACCAGATGCACCGGTAGTAACATTTGCCAACCTATTAGAGAAAGTAGCGCAGATCTCTCCTAATCTACTGGTCAGATTTTCTACTTCACATCCCAAGGATATTACAGACGAGGTGCTTTACACCATGGCGAAGTATGAAAATATTTGCAACTACATTCACCTGCCTGTTCAAAGCGGCTCTAGTCGCATCTTACAATTGATGAATCGCACTTATACACGTGAATGGTACATGGCTAAAGTAGACAGAATAAGATCCATTATCCCAGACTGCGGTATTAGCTCAGATATTATTGCTGGTTTCTGTACAGAAGAGGAAAGTGATCATGAAGATACACTCTCTATAATGCGCTACAGCAAATACGATTTTTCCTATATGTTCTTTTATAGTGAGCGTCCGGGCACATTAGCTGCCAGACGCTATCAAGATGATGTACCTGAAAAAACTAAAAAAAGAAGATTACAAGAAATAGTTGCATTACAAAATCAACTTTCGTTGGAAAGCAATCAGAAAGAAATTGGGAAAAAATATAAAGTACTGATTGAGGGAGATAGTAAGAAGAATGAACAGGAATGGAAAGCCAGAACCAGCCATAACAAAGTGGTTGTATTTCCAAAAACAAATCTATCGCATAAAAAAGGAGATTTTGTTACTGTACAAATCACTGAATGTACGCAAGCCACCCTTCGAGGTGAAATCGTTCTGTCTTAATTGAACAACTAGAAAAATGGATATTCAAAACATAAAAAATCGTTTCAACATTATTGGCAATTCGCCTGTATTGAATTACGCTATTCAGGTAGCCGAACAAGTTGCAGCTACCGATTTAACGGTTTTGATTAACGGAGAAAGCGGAGTTGGTAAAGAAGTTTTTTCTCAAATCATTCACTCCTTGTCAGCCCGTAAACACAACCCATTTATTGCTGTCAATTGTGGAGCTATTCCAGAAGGAACAATCGATTCAGAGCTATTTGGACACGAAAAGGGTTCTTTCACTGGAGCGACAGAAGCTCGAAAAGGCTATTTTGAAACTGTAAATGGAGGAACTATTTTTTTAGACGAAATAGGAGAACTGCCCTTGGGAACACAAGCCCGTCTATTGCGGGTTTTAGAAACAGGAGAATATATCAGAGTGGGTTCTTCTAAAGTTCAAAAAACAGATGTTCGGGTAGTTGCCGCAACCAACAGAGAATTACTGCAACAAGTACAAAATGGGAAGTTTAGAGAAGATCTTTATTACCGATTAAGCACTGTCCCCATTCGAGTACCCTCTCTCCATGACAGGCCTGAAGACATTCATTTATTATTTAGAAAATTTGCAGCCGACTTTGCCAATAAATACAAAACTGCCTCCGTACAGTTAGACGAGGAGGCAAGACAAGTATTGATTAATTACCCCTGGCCGGGTAATGTCAGAGAATTAAAAAATATAGCTGAACAAATTTCAGTCCTATCAACGGATAAGCTGATTACAGCAGAACAATTAAAGAAATTTTTACAGCCCTACTCTTCTAATCGGCTACCTGCACTCAGTAGCTCTGCTACTACACAACCTGAATTTTCCAACGAAAGAGAGATTCTCTACAAACTTTTTTTCGATATGAAAAAGGATGTAACAGAGTTAAAAAGACTTTTTGTCGAACTAGTTCAAAACCCTGATCTGGCCGCATCCTATCCGCAATTAGCAGGAAAACTGCATGAAATAAACGCAACAGGCACTGAATTGATCACACCAATTGCCCCCTCACTCCCCACTTCTGTAACACCCTTGGGGAGCGCTTCCTCTGTTCCTGTTTTACATGCCGGATTTCCCACCACTACAACAGCCATCCAAGAACATGAGGAAATTGATGAGAGTTTGAATATCATGGAAAAAGAAAAAGAGCTAATTCTAAAAGCATTGAAGAAACATAAGGGGAAACGTAAAGATGCAGCATTAGATTTGGGAATTAGCGAAAGAACTCTTTACAGAAAATTAAAAGAATACGATATTGAAGAATGAAATCCTTGACTAACTATTTATCGCCTCTCTTTATAACTGCCTTTTTAGCAGTGAGCATGCAGTTTTTTATTTCAAGCTGCGGGGTATACCGTTTTAGCGACGCGTCCGTGCCTGACTCTATTAAAACTGTCAAAGTAAATTTTATTGAGAACAGAGCAAGTTACATCAACCCCCAGCTTAGCCCACGTTTAACAGATAAAGTAAGACAGAAAATTGTAGCACAAACAAGACTAACACAAACTAACAATAATGCCGACTGGGAGATTAGTGGAGTAATCACGCAATATATTTTTACCACCTCAGCAATTGCCGGGCAGCAATCGGCTAATAACAGGCTAACAGTAAGCTTACAACTTACAGTATATGATAGAAAATCGGAGGAGTCGCGAAAAGTAGATGTAAGCAGGAGTTTTGAGTTCAAAGGAAGCTTAACTGTTCAAGCCGCCGAAGCAAGCCTAGGAGATGAATTAATACGAACATTAGCGGACGATATTTTTAATAAAGTATTTTCGAATTGGTAAGCACATATGTCAAATCATTTTTCATCTATTACCCTTCCTTTACTTGGCAAAAAATCTGTCGAAGAATGTACGCTTTCGTCAATCCGACAATTATGTGCTGATTACCCCTGGCTTGCCACCGCTCATTTACTTCTTGTAAAAAAATTGAAGGATACAATGGATCCTGCCTGGGAAGATGCGTATGAAAAAGCATCCCTGTTTTTTCCCTCTGCCCTATGGTTAAATTTTTTATTAGAGTCCAATAGCGAAAAGGTTGATGCAGCCGGAATAAATACCCTCGCGAGTAAGTCTACTTCCGGCAAAAGTGACCTGCTATTTGAGCCCTATCACACCATTGACTATTTTGCATCACAGGGCATACAATTCAAGGCAGAAGAAAAACCAACTGATAAATTTGGGCAACAGCTCAAAAGCTTCACCGAGTGGATAAAGGAGATGAAAAAATTACCTTTATCAGAAATAGGAAAGACTGTTAACCCACTGGAAGAAAAGAAAGTTCAACAATTAGCCAGTCATTCTTTAAGCCAAGACGATGTTATTACTGAAGCGATGGCTGACATCTGGATCAAGCAAGGGAACATCAACAAAGCCAAAGAAGTGTTGCACAAATTAAGTTTGTTGGACCCCTCAAAAAGTGCTTATTTTGCAGACAGAATTAAAGAGTTAAACTGAAAAATATGGTTATTTTATTTGTTATTCTGATCACAATCGCCGCCCTACTACTTGGCTTTTTTGTTTTAGTACAGAATCCCAAGGGCGGTGGATTATCCGGCAATATTGCTGGCTTTAGCACTCAATTCATGGGTGTAAAACAAACCACAGATGTATTGGAAAGAGGTACTTGGATTTTTGGAGCAGTTGTAGCAGTACTATGTCTATTCTCTGTTTTCTTTATTCAAGGTGGCTCTACTTCCACAGAAAGTCAACGTGCAAAAGAAGCTAGCGCATTAACAGTGCCTGCTCAAGCTCCAGCAACCTCAACTCAAAGTTTGCCAGCTCCTGCAGCGCCAGCACAACCTATCAAGTAATTCATTCCGAAATAATTCTTAAACCCCACAATTACGTGGGGTTTTTTATTAAATTGGAGACAACAAATGAAAAAAATAGCGTTACTCCTTTTTACAGTTTTATGCCTCGGTGCAATATGGACTGGGTGGGGCATTTTTGGCCCTACGATTAACTATCGTCAAGCCAGCTATTTTTATTTACCCAATTCCGTTAACAGAGAAGATTTAATAAATCAACTTCAACAAGATTCAATTCTTTCTACCACTCGCTGGGCCAGACTATTGCTAAAATTGGGAGACGTAAACAAAGTAAAGGCAGGAAGATATAAGATCAACAAGGGAATGAGCGTTTTTCAGTTAATCAGAAATTTGAAAAATGGTAAACAATCACTTGTCAAATTAGTAATCAATAAGGTAAGAACAAAAGAGGAACTCGCTGGACTAATTGGAGAAAAAATAGACAGCAAAACAGACTCCATTGAAATACTCTCGTACTTACGAAGCAAAGACTCTTTAGCTTCCTTTAAGGTGGATACGAACCAAGTGTTATCGATCGTGATGCCACTTACCTATGAAATTAGCTGGTCTGAATCACCTCATCAAATCTTAACCCGCTTTCACCAAAGCTGGACTCAATTTTGGACCGCTGCAAACATTGAAAAAGCAACTAAAAAAGGATTAAGCCCACTAGAAGTATCAACCCTTGCTTCGATTGTAGAAGAGGAGACCAACAATAAAGAAGATCGGTTTAAAATTGCTAGCACCTATTTAAATCGTTTAAAAATTGGAATGAAATTACAGGCAGATCCAACTGTGAAGTATGTAACACGAAACTTCAGATTGAACCGAATCATGTATGGCCATCTTTCGCTGAATTCACCTTATAACACCTACCAAAATACCGGATTGCCGCCCGGTCCAATATGCACTCCTTCTATCCATGCGATGCAAGCAGTATTAGATGCCCCAGAAACAGACTTTCTTTTTTTTGTAGCGAGCTGGAAATTTGACGGATCGACAATTTTCACATCAACGTATAAAGAGCATCAACGCTATGTAAAACTTTTCCATGATGAGCAAATGAAGAGAATCCAATGAACAACCTAACAAGAATAAAAGACAGGCTGTCTTCAAATAAATTAATAGCAAGAATATTAAAAAAAAGCCGATCAACTACCCTGCCTGGGTTTTCAGGAGTTCCAATCTATAATGTTGCTGAGTTTTTCATAAAGCAAGTACAGACCATTGGCATGACTGAGCGTGCCTCTGCAATTGCCTTTAATTTTGTTATGGCAATACCACCCGCCATTATTTTTCTGTTTACACTCATCCCCCATCTTCCCATTACCACAACATTCCAAGGTGAGTTATATAGTTTGATTAGAGATATCATTCCGGGAGAAAAGAATAATGCTGTTTTGATTGGATTCTTAAAAGACTTTATCAATAACCCTCGCAATGGACTCCTTTCATTTGGATTCATTCTTTCGTTATACTTCTCTTCCAATGCGATGATGGGCATTATGCGGTCCTTTGACAAAAACTATGCTGGATTCAAAAAACGTAAAAACTGGCAACGCAGAACTGCAGCGATTCAACTCACCTTACTCTTATACTTTTTTGTTATCAGTTCCTTACTTGCATTAATAGCCCGCGAAGTGGTTTTAAAATGGCTTGGTATTCAAAATGCCAACTTATTAGCATTAATTGCGAACCTACGGTGGATTGTTATTTTTCTTTTATTCTTTTCTTGTATCTCATTTATCTATAAGCTGGCTCCTTCTGTGCATAAGAAATGGAAACTCATTAACCCTGGGTCAATTCTAGCTACCGGATTAATGCTGATTACTTCGGGAGCTTTATCCTGGTGGGTGGCAAATTTTTCACACTACAACCAGTTATATGGTTCCATTAGCACCGTTCTAATTATTATGATACTTATTTTCATCAACTCACTTATTCTATTAATTGGGTTTGAATTGAATGTAAGTATCTATGCCTTGCAAGCGGAAAGAAAAGAAATTTCTGTTGACCTTTAGGATAATTGATCAACACCCCACTCGTTTAATAATTGCTCGCGGCCGGGATTAGTTATGCGTGAATCTTCTCCGTAGTGACCCGCCTTTTCTTTCTGTCGATAGGCCTCATATAAGGTTACCGCACAAGCAACACTAATATTCAATGACTGGATAATTCCCACTTGTGGAATAATAAAATTACCATCAGCTTTCAGTCTGATTTCTTCACTAACTCCACTATGTTCATTCCCAAAAACAAGGGCGGTAGGTTGTGCTAAATCGAGTGAATAAAGGGAGGTAGCATCACTTGACAGATGAGTTGTTATAATACGCGAGTAACGTTTGCGGACTGCTTCAAAGCAACAATCGGCGTCGTCGTACTGATGAATTGTCAACCATTTAGCTGCACTAGAAGAACTTCGCGCACCCCATTTCTTGTGTCGAGGAATTTTTGTATTCAAAATAAATAGCTCCTGAACCCCAACCGCATCACAAGTTCGCATAACAGCAGAAATGTTATGGGGGTCAAAAACATTTTCCAACACAATCGTTAAATCAAATTGTCTATTTTGAATGACCTGCGACAACTTTTCTTTTCTAGCTTCAGTCATGGTTGTTGAGTTAGATAAAAAGACTCCTTTTTTGCGTTTAATAAAATACCCTGAAAAGGCTTTCCAACTTCTATGCATCCAATTTCTTTTTCCATACCGAGGGCGCGCGCAGGATTAATTGTACAAAGACGCATTGCCGCCTCCAATGGCAGCGAAGCCTTATTTATCAAGTTGTTAAAGGCCTGCAACATATTCAATGCAGAACCACTTAGCACTCCATTAGCAACATAATGATCATTTCGTAATTCGTGCTGATAAGGCCCAGAATTTGCATTGGTAACAGCATCGGTAATAACAAAAAGACGATCTCCCATCACCTGATGTGCAATTGAAATAACAGACCAATCCACATGATACCCATCGGGTATAATACTTGCCATCACATGCTTGTGATGAAGCGTAGCCCCTACTAAACCAGGTGCCCGGTGTTGAAGTGGAGACATGGCGTTAAAAAGATGAGTGACGCATTTTATACCCTGTGAAAATCCATTCATTGCCTGCTCATAGGTGGCTGCAGAATGACCTGCAGAGATAACTACCCCTTGTTGATTTAAAAACTGAATCACTTCTTGACTACAGACCTCAGGGGCAAGGGTTATCATTTTTACTACTCCTGGCTCAACCTCTAGCAACTCCTTTACTTCATTCAAATCCGGTGAATGAATAAATGCAAGATCATGAGCCCCTCTTTTCTCTGGATTAATCCATGGGCCTTCTACATGCAATCCCAAACATCCTTTTCCTCCACTTTCCCAATAGGATTTTACTGCCAGTATACCCGCTTTAAAAACAGCATTGGAATTAGTTGCAAGGGTCGGCATAAAATAAGCTGTGCCACTTGCTAAACAATGCTGATGGATTACCTCGAGCGTATTGGTTGTTGGGTACGCTGAAAATAAAAAACCTCCAGCACCATATAACTGGAGGTCAATAAAAGAAGGAGCAACTATATCTACTTCTGCAGGTTTGGTAGAAGGTGTAATTGATTTTACAATTCCATTTTCTATCCGAATAGTATGATCTATAAACCAGTCATACCCATTAAACACCTGCTTAGCAGCAATAGTGGCATTTGTATTCATTTATAAGTAGGAAGAGAGACGCTCTCTTATTTCTTATTGGCTGTCAATGAACGACGAAAAATGAAGCGTGTAATAAATATACCTTCACCATCATCTTTACCACCGTTACTCTCAACCGCAGAAGTAACATAGGCCAACTCCCATCCATCTTTTGTTAGAGAATTTAATTTAGATGTTATCACAGCATCATTGGAAGCAATATTTCTAAAATTAATGCCGCCAAAATTGAAAAAATTAAGAAGCTTAGTTTCATTCAATTCATCAATTTTTACATCAGAGCGTTTTACACTACCCTGACGGCTGTCGGTACCATCTTTACGTTCGGTGGTTAAATCATCAGCATTAACAGCACCAGTATTTTCAATTAAACGAGAACGACCTAAGCCACTTGGTATAATTGATTCAACAGTGGTGATAATTTTGAACTCATATTGAGCCTTACTCTCTTGCAATAAGATAAGAGAGAGAAACAACAGGGAAAAGCGTATCAATTTCATAGTATAAGTATTTGTTACGCAAATATAAAAAATGGCACTTAAAGTGAAAATGCCATTCCAGCCTGAAGGCCCATCCCATTTCGCCGAGTTGCAGTAGGTGTATTTTGATTGATTGTATTAATCCCAATAGAACCAACAGGACTTACGTAAAATCTGATTGTAGAATTGACTCTGTAGTCCACAGCAATACCAGCAAATCCTGATAAATACGATTTTCTAACCCCTTGAATAGGCACTGTTTCGGTAGATTTAGTTCCAGCGGGTTCTAAAAAATTAGCCTGTAAACTTGCATTTGACAAAATATGAAAATTAAGTCCCGCAATTCCAACTAAAGAAATACGACCTAATCCAAAACTATAGCGCAAACCTGCAGGTACAATCAAGTATTTCATCACGCTTTCTGAGGGGAGCCCTCGCAAACTATCTCCAAAAGATGGAGCAGTGGTTCCTGTTTTGCTGGTTAAATATGCATACCCTGCTGAACAATTTAATTTAAAACTGTTTTCAGCATTGGGTTGCTGCCCAGGCCGATCTCGACGGGGCCGAGCATAAATTTCCTCTTGAGTTATAGTTGAGCTTACAATCGATTGTTGAAATCCTGTAAATACTGCAACTTGCTTTGAAAGTTGAAACCC
>DDPN01000094.1:0-269 GCA_002342205.1 Chitinophagaceae bacterium UBA2467
TGAAATCCTTCCACCGCATCCCATAATCGTTTCAATCCCTTTTCTGCGGCCAACAATGCCTCATTACTAAAATCGAGGGTACTGCTATAATGGGTTTGTAAAATAAAAAATCGAATCGTCATCGGATGGTACGCCTTGGCCAACAAAGGATGAGTGCCGCTAAAAAGCTCAGTCAGTTTTATGACGTTATTGTAGCTCTTTCCCATTTTACGACCATTGATCGTAATCATGTTATTGTGGACCCAATATCGAACCGGTGATTGATGATT
>DDPN01000094.1:279-8530 GCA_002342205.1 Chitinophagaceae bacterium UBA2467
GCAGAGCATTCAATATGCCAGCCCGGATAGCCCACACCCCAAGGGCTTTTCCAACGCATGATATGTTCCGGTGCAGCTGCTTTCCACAAAGCAAAATCAGCGCGATCTCTTTTTTCATCCTGACCCTCCAATTCACGTGTTGTAGTCAATAACTCATCGATTACCCGACCACTCAACTTTCCGTATTCGTGAGTGGAAGCATATTTTTTTACATCGAAATAAACAGAACCATTTTTCTCATAGGCAAACCCAGCCTTTATGATTTCTTCAATCATACCAATTTGCTCCACAATATGGCCCGTTGCAGTTGGTTCAATGGAAGGAGGCAACGTATTAAATTGTTGCATGGCCCAATGAAAAAGATTCGTGTATTTCTGCACCAACTCCATGGGCTCCAATTTTTCCAATTGAGCCTTTTCAGCAATTTTATCAGTTGCTACTCTACCCTCTTCTTCAAAATGCCCTGCATCAGTAATATTTCGCACATAACGAACCTTATACCCCAAATGCTGCAAGTAGCGGTACACCACATCAAAGGTGATGTAAGGACGTGCATGTCCCAGATGGCTCTCTCCACTTACGGTAGGTCCACACACATACATACCCACATGTCCCTTGACCAGGGAAACAAATTCTTCTTTTTGCCGAGTTAACGAGTTGTAGATATGAAGGGACTGCATGCTGCAAAGATGATTAAAATATCATTACGGACGGCTATGCCTGATATCAGCAACAATCATGTAATGATCTGAGTAGTCCTTCTTTTCGCGCTTGAACTGCACAACAGAAAAACGAGAATCGGTAAATATATAATCGATACGCAAGGTTGGAGACAAGCTGCGAAAGGTTCGCCCAATTCCGTAGCCTTTCTCCAAGAACGCATCTTTCAAGGATCCGCGAACTTTAAAATAGGTATAAGAGTTAGGAACATCATTAAGATCACCTGTTATCACAACGGGATACGGAGAATTATTTCTAACCTGATCAATAATATCCGCCTGCATGCTTCGGATAACAATCCCTCTCTTCAATTTGGCTACAATGGGTATGGAATGATAGACCAGACTATCTTCTCTACTTTTTATTTTTTGCATCCGCCAGTAGTCAATCTTGTCAAATCGCTGTGACTGTAAATGAGTGGTAAAAAACCGAATCGTATCGGGTCCAACCTTTATATCAGCTTGCACCAGTGCTTCCGGCTGAGAAGGACGAGGATAACGTAAAAAAGAACTATCGACAATAGGAAACTTGGAGAATATAATGGAGCTATAATAATTGCGATCCCCGTCTTTATCGAATGGAAAATAATAATACCGAAACCCTAACGTCTGCTGAATAGCACGAATATTATCATAGAATTCAGGATTCTCTGAGGTATAAAACTCTTGTAGACACAAAACATCTGCTCTTTGTTCTTTAAGAAGTGATAACATCTTTTTTCGTGTCGTACTGCCTTTATTATTGTTGCGGGCTAACTCAATAAATCGGGCCACATTCCAGCTTACAACCCGGATAGAACGCCCGCCAGGATCGGTAGCAAAGCTTAGTGGCGCATTAAATCCAATAAAAACAGCTATACTTTTATAACCAAGCCCCAATGCAATCAATGAAATAAAAATGAGATCGAATTTTAAAAGTATCAACCAGCCAAAAAAGAAGCAAACCACTAAAAGAAGCAAGACAGGAAAGCTCAAACCCATCATGGAGACCCACCACCACTGTTGAGGGTGTAAAAGCGGGATAAGGCATGAAAGCAGAAAAAGGAGAACGACCAGCCAGTTAGCATAGATAAAAAAACGTTTAGTAAAAAGTCGAAGCCGGCTTGCCATTTCTGCAATATAAGAAAAACAGACGTGGCTATTTTTTTAGCAGCGTATCAGCTTTAGCTAAGCTATTTACTACCGCATCTTTAACCTTAGATACTTTATCTAGCTCAGAACGTAAATAAGCCAGTCTGACCTCGACATTATTTTTTCCTGAATCAAGGTTGAACTCCATCATCCATTGATCCATTGCAAAATCAGCATAATTCAACTCACTCACCAGTTTCTCTAACTCTTTCTTATAAGTTGTAAGCGTCGCAGCAGAACGAGTTGGTAATGCCCCGATTGAGTCCAGCAAAGCCTGTGCTCTTTTTTGAGCGCCTCTCACCTTTCCCATTTTTGGCATCACCAGATCGTGCATCTCCATAACCTGCCCATACAAACTGTCTGCTGGGGTTTTTGGTGCCTCCATAGTAGAATGGCCATGGTGATCTTTAGAATTATCAGAAGAAGACTGACAAGCCAGTAAAACAGACAAACTCATGAAACAAAAAACGCATACCCGTAACATACCTGTAAATTTTAGCAAAGGTAATTCCATTCACATCGAGAAAAAAGCATCAGTGATAAATAGGTAACTTCGCCACTGTAAGCTTCCCCTATGAAACAACTCAACAATTATATCCAGGGACAATGGATGGCCGGAACAGGTAATGGACAGTTATTGACTGATGCTGTAACCGGGGAACCCATTGCACAAGCCAGCACAGAAGGCATCGACTTCAAATCTGTAGTTGAATATGGCCGAAAGGTGGGAAACCCAGCACTACGTTCATTAACGTTTCACGAAAGAGGACTTCGTCTAAAAGCATTAGCACTTCACTTACAAAAACACTTACCGGCCTTTTATGCACTCAGCTATAAAACAGGTGCAACAAAAGCAGATAGCTGGGTGGATATTGAAGGAGGAATCGGAAACTTGTTTGCCAATGCATCATTGAGAAGAAAATTTCCCAATGAAACGTTTTGCATTGACGGAGAGTCACACAACCTGAGTAAACAAAATACATTCATGGGCACTCACTTGCTTGTTCCTAAAGAAGGAGTAGCCATTCATATCAATGCTTTTAATTTTCCAGTTTGGGGTATGCTGGAAAAAATTGCGGTTAATTTATTAGCGGGCGTTCCCGCCATTGTTAAACCAGCAACAATTACTTCGTATTTAACCGAAGCAGTTTTCAAAGAAATCATTGCCAGCAAGATCTTTCCAGAAGGATCCTTGCAATTATTATGTGGAAGCGCAGGAGATTTACTGGAGTGGGTCGATAGTCAAGATAGCGTGACCTTTACAGGAAGTGCCCATACCGGAGCGCTCTTGAAAAGAACTCCTTCTCTACTGACAAATAATGTCTCCTTTACGATGGAGGCCGATAGCCTTAATTGTATTGTGCTAGGTGAATCCGTACAGCCAAATGATCCTGAATGGGATTTATTTATCAAAGAAGTGCGAAAAGAAATGACCTTAAAATCCGGACAACGCTGTACCGGTGTGCGTCGCATATTTGTACCCCAATCTCATTTAGCTGCCGTAGCTGAATCATTACAAAAAGCGTTAGCGCAAACAATCATTGGGTCTCCGCTAAATGAAAAAGTTCGCATGGGCAGTTTGGCCGGAATCTCACAACGCGAGGAGGTATTAACGCAGGTTAGAAAATTATTAGCCAGTTCTCAACTCATCTATGGTTCACTAGACAGCGTAGAAGTAGTAGATGCTGATGCAATCAAGGGGGCATTTCTTTCTCCATTGTTATTGCTCAATGAAAAACCGTTTCATAGCCATGAGCCGCACGAAATAGAAGCCTTTGGTCCCGTGAGCACCTTGATGCCGTATAATGGAATAGAAGAAGCCATTGCACTTAGCAAACTAGGTAAAGGAAGCCTGGTTACAACCATAGTGACGAACAACGAGCAAGAAGCAAAAAAATATGTATTAGGCGCAGCCACTCATCATGGAAGAATTTTAGTTCTCAACAGAGAATGCGCCAAAGAAAGCACAGGTCATGGTTCACCACTTCCTTTACTAGTACATGGGGGTCCAGGCAGAGCGGGAGGTGGCGAAGAAATGGGTGGCATACGTGGTGTAAAACATTACCTGCAACGAACCGCGATACAAGGTTCTCCCAGCATGATTACTGCAATCACCAATGTATATCAACCCTACGCAAAAGGAAAAGAACCAGGAAAACATCCGTTTAAAAAATACTTTGAAGAATTAGAGATTGGAGACCAACTTTTAACTGAACCGCGCATCATTACAGCCGAAGACATTGATCGTTTCGCCGATTTAAGCGGTGATCATTTCTATGCCCACTTGCGCGAAACAGATTTTTCAAATACGATGTTTGAAAAACAAGTGGCACATGGCTACTTGATTATGAGTTTGGCTGCGGGGCTATTTGTAGACAGCTACGAAAAAAATCCAGTACTGCTCAACTATGGAATTGATGAGCTTCGTTTCACAAAACCTGTATATCCGGGTAGCAGTATCCAAATTCGCTTTACTTGTAAAGAAAAACTATTACAAGATAAACGAGTAGTAGAAAAGCCCGAAGATTATAAACGAGGAGACGAGATTGAAAAAGGGATTGTTAAATGGCTGGTAGAAATTTTAGATGAGACCAACGAAATAACTGGAGTAGCGACAATCCTGACCATGGTTGCGAAAAAAGAACAATCAAAATAATTGCAATGGAAACTGCATTTGTAAAATCAACTACTAACGAAGGACTTTGCACCATTTCATTTTTTCATCCCCAGAGCAATTCACTTCCAGCCGCCATTTTACAGCAATTGGCACAGGCAATCACAGAGGCCGGGAAAGACAAAAACTGTAAATTGATTTTAGTACGTAGCAATGGTGAAAAAGCATTTTGTGCAGGAGCCTCATTTGATGAGCTAACACAAATCAAAACTGAAACGGAGGGGCTACATTTTTTTAGCGGATTTGCACAGGTAATCAATGCGATGCGTACCTGCGGGAAAATAATTATTGGACGCATTCATGGTAAATGTGTAGGGGGTGGTGTTGGTTTGGCAGCGGCTGTTGATTATGCACTGGCTACGGAGAATGCTGCCGTTAAATTAAGTGAACTAGCAGTGGGCATAGGACCATTTGTAGTTGGTCCTGCCGTGGAAAGAAAAATAGGACTCTCCGCCTTTTCTCAATTAGCGCTAGATGCAACTGCATGGCGTTCGGCAGAATGGGCACACCAAAAAGGGCTATTTGCAGAATTATACGAAGACGCACAAGGACTAGACGAGGGTATTAACCGAATTGTTTCAAGATTACTTGCAAGCAGCGAAGCAGCGTTACAGGAGCTCAAAACAATTTTTTGGAAAGACACTGCTCATTGGGAAACATTACTCGTAGAACGTGCCGCAATCAGTGGAAGACTGATACTAAGTGAAGAAAGTAGAAAAGCTATCGCCGCATTTAAAAGCAAATGAGTTTTTTACAGTTCAACCCCGACAACTTTAATTCCTTTTGTGACATTCTCGCAAAACGAGATAAAGACTTAAAGCAGATCATTCAAAAACATGGCTATCCCACTCCATGGATTCGTCCCAATAGTTTTCAAACACTTGTGCTGACTATTTTAGAGCAACAGGTATCGCTGGCCGCAGCTTACTCGGCGTTCAATCGTTTAAAAAATAAAGTAGGAACCGTTACACCTGGAAAAATTCTTTCGCTCACCGATGAAGAATTACGCGCCTGTTATTTTACCCGACAAAAAATTGTGTATGCAAAGGGGTTAGCAGAAGCTGTTCAGTCGCGCGTTATTCAACTTAAAAAAATGGAGACCTTGCCTGATGAAGAAGTAAGAGCAAGATTGATACAACTGAAAGGAATTGGCAACTGGACCGTAGATGTTTATTTGATGCATGCACTTCGCCGAACAGATTTATTTCCACTCGGAGACTTGGCACTCGTCAATAGCCTGAAACAGGTAAAAAAGTTAAAGCCAGAAACCAGCAAGGAAAAAATGTTAGCTATAGCGGAGCCTTGGAGACCCTACCGGACTATTGCCTCAATGATTTTATGGCACGATTACCTGAAAAGAAAAGGAACTAAAATTCAGGATTAGATATTTAATCCGCCGCAAACACTCAATGTCTGCCCGGTTACATATGCAGAAAGATCACTGGCTAAAAACAAGGTAGCATTTGCAATATCTTTTGCAGCTGCAAATCGACCTAGCGGAATACCTGCTTTATACTTTTCACCAGCTTCGCCCTCTTTCAAATACTGTGTCATGTCAGTTTCAACAAAACCTGGCGCGATAGCATTACAACGGATATTTCTACTTCCTAACTCTTTGGCAATTGACTTTGTAAAGCCAATGATGCCCGCCTTACTTGCTGCATAACTACTTTGACCAGCATTTCCCATTTCTCCAATCACAGAACTCATATTGATAATAGACCCACTACGCGCCTTCATCATGGGTCGAATTACCTGCTTAGTCATATAGAAAACACTATTCAGATTAACCTGAATTACTTCGTTCCATTGCTCAGTTGTCATTCGCATGAGCAAATTGTCTTTGGAAATACCTGCATTATTAACACATATATCAATAGTGCCAAATTCTTTCAACACATCTGCTACAAATTGTTCGCACTGCGCTGCATCGCCCGCATTACTTTTCCAAGCCTTTGCCTTTACACCCATTCCCTGCAAACGACTTTCTAATTGAGCTGCTTTTTCAGCACTACTGTCACTTACATAGGTAAAGGCAACATGTGCACCATGTTCGGCAAACAACAACGCAATTCCTTCCCCAATTCCACGTGCTGCACCTGTAACAATAGCAACTTTATTTTCTAATAGTTTCATAGTGTTTTATTTAAGCCGTCACAAAAGTAGGATTATTCAGCTGTAAGATTTCCTCCAAAAGCTGTCTGTCATTACTCAATCGAGGTACTTTATGTTGGCCCCCTAATTTCCCTTTGTTCCGTAACCAGGTTGCAAATGTTCCCCGCACAACTTTATGTATGATGGGCTCACGCAACGCAATATTGCGATGTCGTTTTGCCTCATAGTCACTGTTAATCGTTTGCAATGACCGATCTAAAATAGAAGAGAACTGCTGTAAAGAAGAAGGCTCTTGTTCAAATTCAATCAACCATTCATGTGCCCCATTTGCCGTGTCACTAAAATAGACCGGCGCTGCAGTATAATCAGAAACCGTAGCGCCAGTTTCTTGACAAGCAATTGCAATTGCCTTATCCGTGTTGTCAACAATTAATTCTTCTCCAAACGCATTAATAAAATGTTTCAGCCGCCCCGATACATTGATTCTAAACGGATGAAGCGAAACAAACTCAACAGTATCTCCAATTAAATAACGCCATAGTCCTGAATTAGTACTAATGACCAGTGCATATTGCTGACCTATTTCTACATCCTGTAATCCAATAGTACGAGGACTAGCCGCACCCACTTCGCTCAATGGCATAAACTCCATAAAAATGCCATGATCGGTAAACAAAAGCATGCCGTCTTGGGTTGGATCGTCTTGTGCTGCAAAAAATCCCTCACTCGCATTATACATATTCATAAAAGTGACTTCCTTCCCCAGCAATTTGGAGAATTGCTGACGATAAGGCGCAAAGGCGACTCCTCCATGCAAATAAAGTTCAAGCGAAGGCCATACCTCAGCAATAGACTGCTTTCCGGTTAATTCTAAAATTCGTTTGAATAAAACCAGCGTCCACGTAGGAACTCCGGAAATTGAAGTAACATTTTCCTGGATGGTGGTTTGTGCAAGCATTTCAATTTTGGACTCCCACTCTTCCATTAGAGCAATATTGAGTTCGGGCGTTCGCAGCCAATGACCCCAAAAAGGTGTATTCTGCAGTAACACTGCGCTAAGATCACCTACCTGCGCATCTGGATTGAGTGGACTTAGCGTATGACTTCCTCCAATGATCAACCCCTTACCCGTGAGTAGTGCGGAATCAGGGCGATTGCAATAATAAAGTGTCAATACATCTTTAGAAGCACGGTAATGTCCTTCTTGTAAACATTCTTCACTTACCGGAATAAACTTACTACGATCACTGGTAGTACCACTGCTTTTGGCAAACCAATTGATAGGAGTATTCCAAAGAATATTTTGCTCTCCCTCCATGATGCGTTCGATATAAGGCTTAAGATCATCATAGTCGTGAATAGGAACTGCTTCTTTAAAAGACTTTACGTTAAATAGACTTGAAAAATTATACTGTCGACCAAACTCAGTGTACTGTGCAGATGCTACCAAATTTTGCAATACCTCACGCTGGGCATTCATAGGATTATCTCGCCATGCCTGTATGCGCCACGATCTTAACCGGGCCAATGAGGATATTGCCGGAGACAAAAGGTTCATCGGTAAGGAAAATTAACCAAAAAATTATTAGCTATATGAGTTTAGCAGTTGCGT
>DDPN01000094.1:8631-16195 GCA_002342205.1 Chitinophagaceae bacterium UBA2467
GCTAAAAAATCCGCCAGCGTCCATCCAAACGTTGCAGCAATAGAAGCATATTCACCACTTAATGTAACAGGCGTTACCGTTCTCGCATCGGTGTTGACACTAACCGAAATACCTTCTTTATATAGCTTATCAATTACATGTGCAGCATAGGATGAATAAACATTAGTTCGAAGATTGCTACTGGGACATACTTCCAGGTGAATATTTTTTTCTCGAAGATGTGTAAGAAGCCGTGGGTCTTCGGTACTGCGTACACCATGGCCGATTCGACTTGGATGAAAATGATGTAAAACATCCCAAACACTTGATGCGCCACAGGCTTCACCAGCATGCGCGGTACAAGGGATACCTTTTTGTTGCGCATACTCAAATGCTTTTTGGTGAGCGGTAACCGGATAGCCGGCTTCATCGCCCGCAATATCAAATCCAACCACCCAACCATCACTCTTAAACTGCTCCACTAATTGAACCGTCATCATGCTCTCCTCTTCACTATAATGACGCAAGGTGCAAAGAATAAGTCGCGGAATTACTTTATATAATTTTGAACCTTCTTGCAATGCGTCTTGTACGTGATTGATTACCTCAACTGGCGTTAGTCCTTTTAATGTGTGAAGCAAGGGAGCAAAACGAATTTCAACATACACCACCCCATCCTCATCCATTTGTCGCAAAAGGTCTAACGTCACTAATCGTAACTGCTCCGGCGTCTGCATAAGCAGATATCCTCTTGCAGAGCGTTTGATGTATTCCAATAAATCGGTAGAACAAACCGGAGCAATAAATTCTGAATCAAATTGTTCACGCGTTACAGAGGGGTCGATAATACGAACAACTTCATAGCTTAAACTACAATCCAAATGAAGATGTAATTCAATTTTAGGAAGCTGTTTGTAATCCATGCGTCAATTTAAAATAAATCAATGAGTAGAAGATTGATTTTGCATGGCTTCTTCGTAGATCCAATCCTTGCGTTTGAGTTCAAAATTGCGACCCAAGTATAATTTTCGTACTTGCTCGTCAGCTGCTAACTCCTCGGCACTTCCATGTTTAAAAATGCGTCCTTCTATTAACAAATAAGCTCGGTCGCAAATAGATAGCGTTTCTGTTACGTTATGATCAGTAATTAAAATACCAATGTTCTTAAACTTGAGTTTAGCTACAATCGCTTGAATATCCTCTACAGCAATCGGATCGATACCGGCGAATGGTTCGTCCAACAATATAAACTTAGGATCCACCGCCAATGCACGAGCAATCTCAGTTCTCCTTCTTTCACCTCCGCTCAACACGTCTCCATTACTTTTACGCACATGACCTAATCTGAATTCTTCCAGGAGTGATTCCAATTTTTGGCGCTGTTCTTGCTTAGAAAGGTTGGTCATTTCTAATACAGCCGATATATTATCCTCCACACTCAACTTTCTAAACACTGAAGCCTCCTGAGGCAAATAGCCAATACCCATTTGAGCCCTTTTGTACATGGGTAATGCCGTGATATCCTGATCATTTAAATAAACAGTGCCCGAATCGGGCTTGATAAGACCTACCACCTGATAAAAGGACGTTGTTTTACCGGCACCATTGGGACCTAATAAACCAACTATCTCACCTTGCTTGACGTCAAAAGAGACTTGGTTAACAACTGTTCGTGTACCATAGCGTTTGACCAGGTTTTCAGTGCGGATCTTCAACTGCATAGAACAAAAGTATGTAAGTTTGTACATTAGATACCTATGAAAGTCATCGACCACATTAACCAGGCCAAAGGCACCCTTGTATCATTTGAAGTACTCCCCCCTTTAAAAGGAAAGGGCATTGATGCATTATACAGACACCTGGACCCATTAATGGCTTTTAATCCCTCTTTTATCAATGTAACGTACCATCGCAGTGAGCATGTTTTTAAAAAGAGAACGGATGGCAGTTTTGAAAAAGTAGTTGTTCGCAAAAGACCTGGAACAGAAAGTATTTGTGCGGCGATTATGAACCGTTACAATGTGGATACAGTTCCCCACTTGATATGCGGCGGCTTCAGTGTGAATGAAACAGAAGATGCACTCATCAATCTGAATTATTTAGGTATCGATAATGTGTTGGTATTACGTGGAGACGCTGCTAAAAATGAGAGCGCATTTGAACCTGAACCCGGAGGCCATAAATATGCAGTGGATTTGTTGCGACAGGTAGTATCTCTTAATGATGGAATTTATTTGGAAGAAGAACTTCGTGATACGCAAAAAACAAAATTTTGTATTGGCGTAGCGGGCTATCCCGAAAAACATTTTGAATCGCCCAACCGCGAAACTGATCTTCAACATCTAAAAAAGAAAGTAGATGCCGGAGCTGATTATATCATCACACAAATGTTTTTTGATAACGCCAAGTATCATGCATTTGTAAAAGACTGTCGCGACATAGGGATTACCGTTCCTATTATACCCGGATTGAAACCGATTTACACTAAAAAACAGTTAACTATTCTTCCTAAAACATTCCATATCGATCTACCCACAGAGCTATCTAACGAAGTGCTCCGTTGCAAAACAGATTTGGATGTTGAGAAAGTGGGACGTGAGTGGCTACTGGCGCAATCAAAAGAGCTCAAAGCAGCGGGTGTGCCTGTATTACACTATTATACGTTAGGCCGTCCTCAATTGGTAGCTGATGTAGTAAAAGACATCTGATTATTTCGTCTTCTCCTTCAACTTCAATTGTAAGATTTCATCAATTTGTTCAAAAGAAAGTTTCTTGGCTACAATTCGCTTGTCTTTATCTAAAAGGTAAAGCGTAGGAAACGATTGAACATCATACAGCTGAGAATATCCCGGAACATTATTCGTTACTCTTTCCTTTTCAGCATCCTTGGAATAGTATACATGATTCCAGTAGCCAATATTTTTTTCACGAATAAACTTGAGCCAATCATTCTTAGTGCCGTCATTCTCCTTAGCCACTGCATAAATTCCTAAGCCTTGCGCCTTCCAACGAGCATTATAGACAGAATCGATCTTAGGTAATGTTTCTTTACAATGCCCGCAAAGCGGATCCCAAAATACCACTAGTGTATACTCTTTTTTGACACCATACAATGACAGAGTTTTACCAGCCGTATCAGGTAGCTGGATTTCTGAAGCAGGAGATCCAAAAATGTTAGCCATTAAACTATAGGCTCTGTCCGTAATTGTCTTTTTCCCCTGCTCACTCAACCAAGAGGGAGGATTTGTAGCAAAATACTTTTCATATAAATGCACAAAGACGGCGTCCTCCCACATGTATCGCTGTGAATAATACCGGTTGACAAAACGAAGTAATAAAAAGCGCTCCATCTCTGCATTTGCTTTGGCAAAGCTGAGCATATAATCCATTTCTTTATTGACAGAATCCGGATGTGGCGCAACCAACTGATTAAAATAACGATCCACCTTGTCTTCAAAAAAAGTGGTGTAGGCTAAACGTCCATCCCAAAAATCGACTCCGTCCCAGTAGTGCTCCTTGTAATAACGAAAAGCAGCCACAGAATCTTCACGCGTAATTGGCTTTTGCAATGCAGCGGGTANNTAATTGGCTTTTGCAGCGCAGCGGGTAACACCGGCTCCTTCATTGCATTTAGTAAAACACTCAGTATTGTTTTAGGATTTTCTGCGATTACTTTTTCACGATACTCTCGAAGATCAATATCCAATCGAGTTAACTCTTTATTGATTCGCGCAGAGTCCGCAGCAGTAGTGGCCGTTTTTAATTGTTCCTTCACTGTGTTAATCTGTCCACCTTTTTCTCCCATGGTGCGTTGATACGTAGCAAACAATTCGTTGTCTGGAGAATTCTGAAAACGAACCACAGCTGGAACGGTTGCAGAATCTGCAATCACAGAAAAACGTTGTTGTTTATCCACCAACACTTCAAAAAAACCAGATCGATTAGGATAACCTATCAAATAGATTCCACCCTGTAGCGGTTTATTCCCCTTAAACACTCCCGTGCTTTTTGCATCCAGTTTTACGGAGTCAATAATCGGATAGGTCTTTCCAAAGTAATGACCCAGATAGATGTATTGATCACGATAAGGAGTAAAAGTCACCTTAATCTCATACCCCTCTTGGGCATAACTACCCAGCGAAAGGAGTAAACAAAAAAATAGAATCCTGTTTTTCATACGCATACTAGAAGTAAAGTTATTAAAAACTAGGTACCCTTCAGGGGGTTATCTTTGCGGGGTGCGTGGCAAAAACAAAAACAGAATCCTATCCAACCTGCTAGTAGAAGACTATGCAGCAGAAGGGAAATGTCTCTCCCGAGTGGATGGCAAGGTGATTTTTATAGACGGGGTCGTACCCGGTGATAAAGTTGATGTACGTCTACTTAAAAGTAAAAAAGATTGGGCCGAAGGAACCCCCGTACATTTTCATGCCTACTCTTCAAACCGCACAGAGATTCGTTGTATTCACATGGGTGCATGCGGGGGTTGTCAATGGCAAATGCTCCCCTATGAATGGCAACTAAAATACAAACAACAGCAAGTAGAGCAGACCTTAAAAAGAATCGGCAAGGTTGAGCTGCCTCCTATCGATAACATTGTGGGCTGTGCCACACAGTATTACTACCGAAATAAAATTGAATATACGTTCAGCAATAAAAGATTTCTATTACACACAGAGCTCAATGATCCTACCATATCGGCACAACAAAATGTAGCCGGATTTCATGCAAGAGGATTTTTTGACAAAGTGGTTGATATACAAACCTGTCATTTGCAAGCAGAGCCTACCAATGCAATACGATTATTTATTAAAGAGTACGCCAACAAGCATGACCTAACTTTTTATGACTACCGAACGCACGAAGGCTATTTGCGTAATCTTCAAATCAGACTTTGCAAAACGGGAGAGATCATGGTCAATCTTATTATTGGAGAAGACAATCCTTCCAAAACACTGCCGCTTTTAAAAGAATTACAGGCCAGCTTTCCAGCTATAACAACACTTTTGTTTACGGTCAATTTAAAATGGAATGATAGCATTCATGACTTAACACCTGTTGTTTATCATGGTAAAGGCTTTGTACTAGAAGAACTTCGAAACGAAGAGGCTAACCAAACCTTTCGATTTAAAATCGGACCTCGATCATTTTTTCAAACCAACACAGAACAAGCAGAAAAATTATACCAACTCACCAACTCCTTTGCCGAACTAAGTGGCACAGAAACACTCTATGATTTATACTGTGGAACAGGAAGTATCGGTATTTTTTTAAGTCCAAAAGCAAAAAAAATTATTGGAGTAGAACAAATACCCGCAGCCATTGAAGATGCAAAAGAAAATGCAGCATTAAATGGAATTGAAAAAACTCAATTTTTTGCCGGGGATGTAATTGATATCTGCACCGATGATTTTTTTGCACTACATGGCAGACCCGATGTCATTATAACAGACCCCCCGCGCGCAGGTATGCACGCCAAATTAGTAGAGAAGCTACTTGAAATTGCCGCACCCACTATTGTATATGTAAGTTGTAACCCCTCAACACAAGCACGTGACCTGCAAGCACTAGATAGTCTATATCAAGTAACAAAAGTGCAACCCGTGGATATGTTTCCGCATACCCATCATATAGAAAATATCGTACAACTTAAACGTCGTTAATACAGACGTATTCCGTTTCATTGGTGTAATTTTGTGGTATGAGTGACTTCCGATTCACGAGGCCTGATAATTTTCCTCCCATTGTTAAGAATCTAATTATCATCAATGCGTTGGTATACATTGCGCAATTGACACTAGCCAATCGTTTCCCTGTTACAGAGTGGCTTTTGTTGTGGCCCGTGATGCCCGATAAACTAATCAATTATTTAGTTGAATCAGGCGCGCTGGAATCGAGTCAACATTTCAAGCCCTACCAGCTTGCGACCCATCTATTTGCACACTCCCCTTCTAGCATTTTTCATATTTTCTTTAACATGTTCACACTTTGGATGTTTGGAAAAATATTAGAGAATGTATGGGGTGGACAGCGCTTTTTATTTTTTTATCTGGCTTGCGGATTGGGAGCAGCCGCCCTTCATTTAGGAATTCAATATGTACGATGCGAAGAGCTATTGCATGCTTTCGAAACAAACAATATGAGAGCGGTACAAGAAAATATTGGATCTGTTTCACCTGCACTGGGCGCCAGTGGAGCGGTAATGGGCGTAATGGTCGCTTTCGCTTACCTATTTCCTAATACCGAGTTGTATATCATGTTTATTCCAGTTCCCGTAAAAGCAAAATGGGCTATGCTTGGACTGGCAGCCATTGACTTATTCGGAGGTGTCACTTCTGTAAGCGGCGATAACATTGCCCACTTTGCCCATTTGGGAGGTGCTATTACTGGATTTTTAATTGTGTTGTATTGGAACAAAACGAACCGCCAATCGTTGTATTGATTTGGTATGAACAACGAATCGCTCAACATGAATCGTAGAATAAGTTTGGGAGACAGCAATAATGCTCTCACAAAATTGATTGCAATCAATCTGATTCTTTTTATTACACTCTCCCTTTGCAAGGCCTATTTTTATTTCTTTTATCAAGACCTTTCAGTATTAGAATCCACCTATCGGGAGTCTATTTTGAAATGGTTTTTATTGCCTGCAAGCCCATCCGCTTTATTGTCTAGACCCTGGACCCTTCTTACCTTTCCATTTGCCAATCTGGGCATCTGGATGATCATTGGAAACATGCTCTGGCTCTGGGCATTTGGATTTATTTTTCAGGACCTGAGTGGGAACAGAAAAATTGTTCCGCTGTATTTGTATGGGGCCTGGGCAGGTGGACTCGCATTTATTTTAACAGCTCATTTTTTCCCCTCCTCGCTAGCCACCGCTGGTTACATGGGCTCTTCTGCAGCCGTGATGGCTATTGCTATTGCCACCACCGTTCTCACTCCCAATTATCGGTTAATGCCGGATCTAATGGGAGGGATTCCCCTCTGGATTTTGACTGGTTTTTATGTGTTGATGTCCATCGCAACAAAGCCCTTGCACCAACCAATCAGTTATTTACCATTACTAGCCGGAGGCTTCACAGGTTTTATTTTTATGACGCTAATCAGAAGAGGAATCGATACCAGTGAGTGGATGAATAATGTGGTGGATTGGGTCAATAATTTATTCAATCCCGCAGGCACAAAACAAACGCGCATTCCTTTACGCGAACAACTATTCTATAAAGCAACCAGACGTCCATACAAAAAAACACCACATCTAACTGAAAGTCGAGTGGACGAAATATTAGACAAAATCAGTGCAAAAGGGCTAGGCTCGCTCACAGAAGAAGAACGAGAAATTTTAAACAGAGCCAGTAAGTCGTAAGACCAATTAAATTACGGGATCAATTTTAGAACATAGCGACTGGAAGATCTCATCTACAGTTCCCTCCCCAGGAATGGCTTGAAACTTACCTGCTTTTTGATAATGTGCTGCAACAGGGCTTGTCTCTGCTAAATAAACAGCAAATCGTTTTCTGATTACTGCTTCATCAGAATCATCCGTTCTTCCGGATGTTTTACCTCTGTTCAATAATCGCTT
>DDPN01000094.1:16221-24974 GCA_002342205.1 Chitinophagaceae bacterium UBA2467
TGCAACAGCCTGCGCTTCGGTGCGCGGAAACCCGTCAAATAAAAACCCTTTGGCTTGTTTATGTTGCTCAAAGAAAGAGTCTACCATACCTATCACCACTTCATCTGGAACCAGTTTTCCAGCGTCAATATAGCTTTTTGCAGAAAGGCCTAACGAGGTCTTGTCAGCGATTTCCTGGCGAAGCAAATTACCAGTTGAAAGATGCTTCAACCCGTATTTTTCGACCAGTTTATCAGACTGTGTACCCTTTCCGCTGCCCGGAGGACCAAATAAGATAAGATTAAACATAAACAGTGGTTTTGCAGGGACTACAAAGGTAAGCTCGTACACATTAACTTCACGCTAACAAGTGTATGTATCAAACAACATTCACGCCGCTATCTTGTTATAGTGTTATGAAAATTCGATTCGCTTGTGGACTCCTGTTTAGCTACAGCCTACTACTGTACAGTTGCAGTGCACAACAAAAAAATTCACCCGCAAAAATTGGCCCTACTATGGAAACGCCTGGAAAAAATAACCCTGTTTACTCCCGAACTGATTCCAGCCGGGTAAACTTGAGCGAGGAAGAATGGAAGAAAATCTTACCAGCTGACGTCTACTATATCGCGCGAGAAAAAGGAACTGAGCGGCCTTGGTCCAGCCCCATCGAGCATTCATCGGAGGTTGGCACCTATTATTGCAAGGCTTGCGGAAACCCCCTTTTTAAAAGTGATACCAAGTTTGAAAGCGGCTGCGGCTGGCCCAGTTTTTTTGACCCCATCAAAAAAGGGAGTCTACTCTATTTAAGAGACCGTAGTCACGGAATGGATCGGACCGAGGTACAATGTGGACGCTGCAAAGCACACCTGGGACACGTATTTGAAGACGGTCCCCCGCCAACTGGATTACGTTATTGTATCAATGGTGTAATTCTGGATTTTGAAAAGTCTTCGACAAAGAAATAATTTACTTTCGCAGCAAATTACGTAGGCATGCCTTTATCTCAATTAGCCGAAACACTAATCGGTTCAGAAATTGTTCGACTGGGAGGAGAAATCAAAGAGAAAATAAGACAGGGTGCGCATATTTACAATTTTACCGTTGGTGATTTTGACCCCGCTATTTTTCCAATACCAAAAGAATTAGAACAAGGCATCATTGAAGCCTATCAAAAAAAGCAAACTAATTATCCCGCTGCAGAAGGAAACCTGGATTTACGCGAAACCCTTTCTGCTTTTATTCAAGAGAGACAAAAGCTCAATTACTCTATCAATGAGATTGTGGTTGCGGCAGGTGGTCGCCCTTTGATCTATACTATCTTCAGAACTGTTTGCGACAAAGGAGATAAAGTTATCTATGCAGTACCCTCCTGGAATAATAATCATTACACCCACTTTGTAGAGGGAGAACATGTGGTGATAGAAACAACAGAGCAGACTCATTTTATGCCAACGGCCGAATCTATTCGTCCGCATATAAAAAATGCAAGCTTGCTTTCCTTATGTTCGCCTCAAAATCCAACAGGTACAACATTTCGAAAAGAAGAACTAGAGGCAATTTGTGATTTAGTTCTAGAAGAAAATAGCCGTAGAGGACCCGATGAGAAAAAGTTATATGTGATGTACGACCAAATGTACTGGCATCTAACCTATGGATCCATTCAACATTACGATCCTGTTTCCTTGCGTCCTGCTATGAAAGAATACACCATTTTTATTGATGCGATCAGTAAGGTTTTTGCTGCTACCGGTGTACGAGTAGGATGGTCAATGGCTCCAGCTGCATTGATTCAAAAAATGAAATTGATCCTGACGCATATGGGTGCCTGGGCCCCAATGGCAGAGCAAAAAGCACTTGCTGGTTTTCTGTCCAATCGAGTGGCGATAGACAATTATCTGCAGCATTTCAAAACCGCACTTGAGACACGATTAAAAACTATTTACCAGGGGTTGATGCAACTAAAAGCGGCTGGTATGCCAATCGATTGCATTACACCAGAAGCGGCCATCTACCTAACAGTAAAAATCGATTTACAAGGTAAAAAAACAGACAACGGCTCTGTGCTCGAAACACAAGCGGCTGTTACCAGCTATTTATTGGATGAAGCAAGTTTAGCACTTGTTCCTTTTTATGCATTTGGTGCGCCCGCAAATTCCCCTTGGTATCGGTTGAGTGTGGGAACATGCAAAATGGAAGAAATCCCAGTCTTTTTACAAAAACTGGAAAAAGCCATTCAAAAGCTGCATTAATTTTTATTGATAAAAAATCGAAACGAGCGAGGCGTCGACTGGCGCAGTTCACTTAAAATACGCGAACGCTTAGTTGTGATATAATTACGGTCGACTAATTCGGTAGCTTTCAAAAATTGTTCCTGCATTTGTGGCGTAGCCAAAAGCTGTGAAACTTTTTTCCGTAACTGATCGCTTTCCCACCTGGAAACTCCAGTGGTGCAAACAAGGGTTAAGGATTTAGCAGGTCGAGGCATTCACTAACTATTTATCTCACATTTTGTCCGGGGCATCCACAGTTACGAGAGGATTTACTGGAATAATAATTTCGATTACAGGATACTAGTATTCCCACCAATAACACTGCAAAGATAACCGGGTAAAATCGCTTCATAGTCTAAAAATCATGAATAAAAACTATTTTACAAGCCATTTTGTTGTTGAACCCCAAAAATAATTATTGAAGACTGCCCCCATTCGAGTATTAGTGGCCCCACTCAACTGGGGGCTTGGCCATGCCACCCGTTGCATTCCCCTTATAAAAAGTCTGCAAAAGAGTTCTTGTGAGGTCATTATAGCTGCTAATGGTGCAGCTGCCGTTCTTCTAAAACAAGAATTCCCTTCGTTAAGGTTTTTAACTCCCCCGGCAGCAGAAATCAAGTATAGCCGTTCAGGCGCACTCTTTGTTTGGCGTTTATTGGTACAACTTCCTCAATTGTTTAAACAACTTAGGGAAGAAAAAAAATGGCTTCAACAACAGATCAGCACATATCAGCTCCAGGTTATCATCAGTGATAATAGATATGGGCTTCATCACCCCACCGCTCGATGCGTTTTAGTGACACACCAATTAGGAATCAAATCAGGGTTAGGGAACTGGGTAGACACATGCATCAACCGAGTTGCTTTCCGTTATATCAACCAATTTGACGAAATATGGATTCCAGATTATCAAGGACCCTACGCACTGGCTGGAGAATTATCTAACCCCAAAAATTTACCCAAGCCACCCCTTCGCTATCTTGGTTTACTCAACCGATTTGCAAAAGAGCAACCCGAAAAAAATAGTACAAGTCCTTCTCGTCTTTTATTAATGCTTTCCGGTCCCGAACCTCAACGAAGTATACTCGAAGAAAAATTTCGCAATGAATTGAAGCAGTACCCCAGCGCATTCACCCTAGTATGCGGTAAGCCACAACAAAGCAATGCTTCTTTATCAAGTGCAGCCCCCAACTTAGAATTAGTATATGGCGCCCAGGAATCAACTATTTATGATCATCTCGAAGCAGCAGATCTAGCTAGAGAAATTGAGAATGCAGCAATTATTATTTGCAGAAGCGGTTATACTTCATTGATGGAATTATTACCACTAGGAAAAAAACTAATCCTCATTCCCACACCCGGGCAAGCCGAACAAGAATATTTAGCAAGCTATTGCATGCAAAAAGGATTTGCAATTAGCGTACCGCAAGAAGACTTTTCTTTAATGGATGCACTCCACAAAGCAGCTACCTTTGCTTACGTTCCTTATCATCCTCCGGCGTCTGATCTTGATCAACTCATCAGAAGCGGATTAAACTTATAACGAACACGTGAACGCAACACAAAAAGCACATATCGCAGTATTATTGACTAATTTATTTTTTGCAACTAATCTTAGTTTAGTAAAACATATTTCACCATCGCTGGTCGGACCATTTGGAGTTAACTTTTTCAGAGTCGGCATAACCTTGGTTTTATTTTGGTTACTCTGGGCATTTTCGGGTCGTTCTGCACGAATTGAAAAAAAAGATATTCCCCGTTTTGCTGGTTGCGCACTCACAGGTGTAGCCATCAATCAAATGCTCTTTATAAAAGGTCTTACCATTACTTCTACAATTCATGCAGCGTTATTGATGCTCAGCACTCCCATGCTGATCACCTTATTTGCACTAATCTGGTTAAATGAAAAATTCACTTTGCTAAAAGGGTTAGGCTTGTTAATGGGAATAGGTGGCGCCGGTTTGCTGATCTTTTCAAAAGACACCAGTGGAATTTCCTCTATTTCAGGAGATGTGTTGATTCTTATCAATGCCATCTCCTATGCAATCTATTTTATATTAGCAAAACCATTGATGGTCTCCTACCCACCTCTTCATGTGATTCGGTGGGTATTCACCTTTGGGTTTTTTATGATTCTTCCTTTTAGCTGGAGCGATGTCCAACAAATTGATTGGCCTCAAGCAACCTCATCGCAATTAGTGGCACTGGGATCACTGGTTATATTCGGTACATTTTTTACGTATTCGTTTAATACCTATGGACTAAAACATTTAGGGGCAGGGGTAACAGGTAGTTACATTTATACACAACCCGTATTTGCAGCCATTATTGCAGCCCTTTTTTTACACGAAAACTTTAGTCTTGAAAAAGGAGTAGCTGCCGTATTAATTTTTGCAGGCGTATTTCTAGTGAGTAAAAAAAAGAGTTGAGAATTTTTGCCTAGTACCCGCGAACATTTTTTCCCTCCATGTAATTCATAAAGGCTTTGTTCACCACGCGGTTTCCTCCTGGCGTTGGATAGTTACCTGTAAAGTACCAATCACCCAGGTTATTAGGGCAAGAAGCATGTAGATCTTCTATCGTCTGAAAAATCACTTGTACAGGAATAGAAAGATCCGCAGGTGTAATGAGACGGGCAATCTGGTCAGTAATTTCTTCCGTAGTGAATTGTTTATACAAATGTCGAACTACATTTTCCTCATGCAATTGACCAGCAGCTTCCAATTCTTTACAACGCTGTAAAAGCTCCTGCAAATAATCAGCACGACCCTGCTCCTTTAACAAAGAAACAGCTGCATTAAACGCAATAAAATCACCCATCTTGCTCATATCAATTCCATAACAATCCGGGTATCGTATTTGAGGAGAAGAAGAAACAACAATAATTTTTTTCGGCTTCAATCGTCCCAACATTCGAATGATACTTTCTTTTAACGTAGTACCCCGAACAATGGAATCGTCAATTACTACCAGTGTATCCTCACCAGCACGAACGGTTCCGTAGGTAATATCATAAACGTGCTGAACCATTTCATTACGACTTACATCTTCTGTAATGAAGGTGCGCATCTTTACATCTTTAATTGCAATCTTTTCAATACGGATAGTCCGGTTGATCATTTCGCTTAACTGCTCCGCATTAAAATCTTTACCCCAACTAAGAATTCGCTCAATTTTAATTTTGTTCAAGTACTGCTCCATTCCTTTGAGTAAACCATAAAAGGCAGTTTCAGCAGTATTTGGAATAAAAGAGAAAATAGTATTCTTTAAATCATAATCAATCGCCTCCAACACGGGCTCACTGAGTCGAAAGCCTAATTGATTTCGCTCGCGGTAAATTTTTTCATCGCTCCCTCTGGAAAAATAAATTCGTTCAAAGCTGCAAGCCTTTCTCTCTTTAGGTGGGACTAATTGTTCCACCTCCACCGTACCATCTTCGTAAACAATTAACCCTTCGCCAGGCATCAATTCCTTTACCTGATTTTCTTGCACGTTAAACGTGGTACGGATGGCAGCACGCTCAGATGCAGCTACCACTACTTCGTCATTGATATAATAATACGAAGGACGAATGCCATGCGGATCACGAAAAACAAAACCAATTCCATTGCCTGTGATTCCTCCTACATTAAATCCACCATCCAATAAAGGAATCGCTCTGCGCAATACATCTTTGATCGCTAGCTGCTGCGGAGCTTGTTCATCGGCTTCATTCAAAAATTTATAAAGTAGTTCCAGTAGCGCAGCTAAATCGCTGAATCGCACTTCCTCTACAGGCTCACGACCGATGTGCGTGTATAATTCATCTGCATTGACAATATTAAAATTACCCGCTAGTGCTAAGTTGCGTGCAGGCATTATATGCCGATTGATAAACGGATGGCAATATTCTAGTTTATTCTTTCCCTGTGTACCATAGCGAAGATGTCCCAATAACACCTCGCCCATAAAATCAATATTACCTTTTAATAGTCCTGGGTGATTACGAACGCCAGGATTATATTTTTCAAACTCGTTAATCTGTTCTCCGATCCGGTTAAAGATATCAGCAATCGCCTGTGGAGCATTACTGCGCATGCGATTCATGAAAGGATAACCAGGCTCTGTGTTTAATTTAACCGCCACAACACCCGCTCCATCCTGTCCACGGTTGTGTTGCTTCTCCATCAATAAATAAAGCTTATTGAGGCCCCATAGGGACGTGCCGTATTGTTGCTGATAATAAGAGAAAGGCTTGCGTAAGCGGATAAAAGCTAATCCGCATTCATGTTTGATCGCATCGCTCATACAAGATCAATTAGCAACTGAATATTTTTTCAGTTGCGGACATTCCTCCGCCGTAGCAGAGTCAATATTTACATAGTAAGTGGTCAGTTTATTCTGAATCCACCTCTCCATAACTTTCGATTTCTTTTCTTCCAAGGCAAACTGTGCAATCTTACTGTAATCGTCTTTCAAGTTCATTCGGTGCGGAGCAGAACGAGATTTAAGATGTATAATACGTACTCCTTTTTTGCCTTGCTCATTTTCAAAAGCAACTGGCATAGAAAAATCACCAGGCGAGAGCTTTGATAATACCCCCACCATCTCTTTATCCAACTGATCGATTGTTACAAAAGTTGATCCGTCGCGATTCGTTAAATAAGCCCCAGTATATTTTGCAGATTCTTCGTCACTGTATTTAGTAGCTGCCTCATTAAAGGTCATGGTACCAGCAATGACTTTAGAACGAACCGTATCCAATTTTCTTTTTGCCTGGTCTATTTCTTCGGCAGTCACAGGAGGAATACGCAAGATGTGACGCACAATTGCATCGTCTCCATTGCGTTGAACCATCTGAATAATATGAAATCCGAATTTTGATTTAACCGGAGAAGAAATTTCACCTTCCTTCAAACGAAAAGCAGTAGAAAGAAACACGGGATCCCATGTTTTTTCGGTACGATTCAATTGGTACTGACCGCCTCTATCCTTACTACCTGGATCTTCAGATACCCTTTTTGCTATTTGCTCAAAAGTGGTAAGCTTTAATTCAATCTGACGACGATAGTTGTTCATTTCACCAACAATGTACTGCTCCAAATCACGAGAAGCTTTAGGATACAATACAATTTGTCCAATCTCTAATTCTGATTCGTAAAAAGGAAGGCTGTCTTTAGGTATTTTATCAAACCACGCTTTTACTTCTACGGGTGTGATTCGAACGTTCTCTACAATTTTACGTTGCATGGCAGCAGCAAGCTTTTGCTCTTTAACTGACTCACGCGCATCATCTTTGATTTGATAAATTGTTTTACCAGCAATCTCTTCCACAGCCTCCTGTGTACCAAATTGATTGATATAAGAACGGATACGATTATCCAGATCGGCCTCTACGTCTTCATCTGTTACAGGGAGTGAATCTTTTTCGGCCTGCAACATCATTACTTTAGATACAACAGCCTGCTCCATGATCATGCACTCTGCATTGGGAGGAAGGGTTTCGCCACGTCTTACCATATCTGCAACCGAATTTTTGATATCCGATTGCAAGATGATGCGATCACCGACCACGGCAGCAATTTTATCAGCAACTACTTTTTTTGGCTGTGCCAACAGGGCACTGCTGAACAACAGAACAGCAAACAAAGAGAGATTTCTTTTTACACTATACATAGTTCTCAAAAGTAAGCGGCCTTTTCAGCCTGACTATTTAGTCGACACGAGTTTAACAAAAAGTTAGAGTGTGCGCTTCACTTCCTCCAGCTCATACGCCTCTACCACATCTCCCACTTTGATATCAATGAAATTTTTAACCGTCAATCCGCACTCCATTCCAGACAATACTTCTTTCGCATCATCTTTGAAACGCTTCAAGGACCCTAATTCTGCTACCACGCCTTCTGCCGTAGGATAGATTACGATACCATCGCGAATCAGACGAATCTTAGAGTCACGTTTGATCTTACCATCGCGTACAAAACATCCGGCCACCGTTGCTTTATCAAACTTGAACACCTCACGGATCTCCACGTTAGCAACGATCTTTTCCTGTGTTTTAGGCTCCAACATTCCTTCCATGGCACTCTTGATCTCTTCAATAGCATTGTAGATGATCGAGTACATCTTGATTTCGATACCGGCATTATCAGCCATTTTCGAAGCCTGTAATGAAGGACGTACGTTAAACGCAATTACGATAGCATCCGATGCTTCTGCCAATACGATATCACTTTCGTTGATTTGACCAACCCCTTTGTGAATGACTTTAACGATGATTTCTTCTGTAGATAGTTTTTGTAAAGAGTCACTTAAGGCCTCTACAGATCCATCCACGTCACCCTTGATAATCACATTCAGCTCTTTGAAGCTTCCTAGGGCCAAACGACGACCAATCTCATCGAGTGTGATATGCTTTTTAGTTCTGATACCCTGCTCGCGTAATATTTGCGCCCGACGATTTGCAACCTCTTTTGCTTCGGCCTCGTCTTCGTACACCTTGAATTTTTCACCCGCTTGTGG
>DDPN01000053.1 GCA_002342205.1 Chitinophagaceae bacterium UBA2467
GTTTTTGAAAAAATAATAAAACTCCCCTTCTTTTCTAGGCGAACCGATTTTGGGGTAGTTCCATAAAATAGCAAGCCGATCTTTGACTGCATTTCGAAAAGGAATAGCAGCTAAATAAGAACCCGTTACTTGATTTTGTGCGTTCACCCACTGATGGGTAGCTTCACTATTATCATCTTCTAACCAGCGGTAAGGATCTGCAATTATGGCTCCATGATAATTATCCTTCACATCAACTTTTTGCGTGATAGGATATTTTAGCTGTCCAAAACAATACTGGCTTGCAAAAACAAACAGGGCAAAAAATAGAGGACGCATAAGTACAGTTTAACGTTTTAATAAGCAGGTTAAGTTACTGATTTATCATTGAACAGATACAAGGGACAACTTTATTATTAAATTTGAACAAATAAAGTCGCCATGAACAATAAGATCGCTTCTATTTTTATACTACTTGCATTTATAACCTGCTACGGATTTCAATGCGAACGGTATGATCATCTCAACTACTTCACCGGAAAACTTGCCGTGGCAGGAATTTGTAGCAACTATACAATAACTCTTGAAGAAGGAGCTCTAGCAGACACATTGTATGAGCCAATTTGGACAGATCCTCAAACCTCTTTATCCTATAACAGGGCATTCAGACTTGGCAACTCCTGCGAATTTCCTACAACAATTAAGGCAGGTGATATTTTTAAATTTGTACTTGAGCCAAACCCTTCAAATAATTGCGCAACTTGTCAGGCCTATTATCCTACTCCTACAAAAACACTTAACATCAGAGTGATTAACTAATTGTCAAAAGCTCTTAACTGGGTAACGGCCAGTACCACAAGTTGGCTCATCACATAACAAATTCTTCAGTTTTTCATTGGAAAAGAGTTCAGAATAATGTAACCACTTTCCATTAACACGCACATTCTCATAAATCAATCTCACTCCTTGGCTATAATCTACATACCAATAAACGTGTCCAGTATAAAGCGGCTGAATGGGTTTCCCATTTAGCTGGTGCCAACCATAAATAGCAACACGATCCATTTTGGGATAAGTAAATAATTTTCCAGAAGTTACAAGGTCTTTTTGAATGCCCGCAATAAGGCCCTTTTTACCCTTGCGCTGTCCTTCAACAATTAAATGATGATGATAAAAGGTAGGCGTGCTATCTCTAAATGCATATAGAGGTACAGGAGATAATTTAATTTTTGCCTGCTGATAGATCTGATCTACCATTTTTCGTGTTGGCAAAAAACAATGAAGACTATCAGCCAACTCCTGGGCTAAAAAAGGGGTGATGTGCACTCTTGCNNGCCCAATCTTCATCATTGCCAACCGAAAGATAATCTGGGGCCACATAATAGGTGATCTTATAGATGCTTCCGGATACAGAGTCTTTCCAAGTGGATTTGATGGCAACAAATCGGCGTAAAAATCTTGGCACACTCCCTTGCAATACCAACTCTCGAGTTAATGAATCACGCTGTCTCCAGTTATAAGTAGATGCTTCCTGATAATAAACACTCCCCTCTTTTTGGTTACGGACAGACCAATTCATTTTTTTGGCCCCTGTACAACCAGATAAAATGAGGTACAGCGTCAAGCATAAAAAAAAGAAGGATAAACGATAACTCATTCAAAATAATTACTCTTGCAACAGCTTAATCAATTTTTTATTTTGCTCCTCAATGGTCATCAATAAATGCATATACACACAGAAGCGCAAATAAAAAGACTCCGTTTTTAAGAGTGTATGCGGATCAGATAAAATTTCTTTTGCAACCGGCATCCCCAATACAAATGCTTTATTTGCATTAATTGTCCGATACTTGTCAGAAAGCTGAACCGGCCCACCAATTATACTGTCTAATTTCCTGTTACTTGAGGGTTGATTGATTGGAAAATGTTCATTATAAAACTTACGCCCATCATCATCGTATAAGCTATTATTATCTATTAGCTTTTTAAAGAGTACCTCATAATAATAGGAAAGCTCTTGACGCAATTGTTTGTTATCGATATAACTCAACATTCCAGAAGATTGCATATTCTTAAACGTAGTGTTATTCATAAAAAGTGTTACGTAGGAAGGTAGTCTATCAATCCCAATTACCCCCTCCTGCACAGCAGGCATCGTGAGCTTTCCGTCTTGATATTTATAGAGAAGTTCTAATAACGTTATAATTCCTTTTCGCTCCTCCACATTACCAGCCTGCAATTCCTTAATTCGGGTAGAGTCTTGACGCAGATCTTGTAAAAGGGCAACATAATTTTCTTCCATCCGGTGCTCAATGATTTTATGCTCCCGATAGTTTTCAGCAAAAAAACCTAAGGTAACGGCCGTGAATAACATGATGAATTCGGTTAAGTATTCTTTCCAATTTTTAGGCAAATGGTGTTTATGATGCACTTCCATCTTGGTTAATTTAATAATTGTGTAATTTCCCTTTCGTAAATATAAGCACCCAAGTTTATGGAAGTACACCACAAACATCACATTCCCAAAAAATGGTCTGAGTATATCACAGAGTTTTTTATGCTATTTTCAGCGGTTACACTAGGTTTTTTCGCTGAGAATATGCGCGAGCATTATATTGAAAGACATCGGGAAAGTGAGTACATGGAGAGTCTTTTATCAGACTTAAAAAAAGACACCATTGAATACAATAATGCCACCCAATATATTGATCGTCAAATCAAAGGTATTGACACCACGCTTCAAATTTTAGAAAAAAACTCTTGGACAAAAGAGGAAATCAAAAAGCTCTATCTTATAAACTTGGGCATTTTAGGAAATAGAGGGTCAGAAGTAAATACCAGCACCTCTGCCCAGCTAAAAAATGCTGGAGGCTTACGACTAATAAAATCGAACGAGATTAATAATTTGCTTTCAGAGTATTGGACCAAAAATGAGTTTTTGGAAAAGTATGAAGACATTGTAGGTGATCTTAAATTAAAAGCAAGAGATCAGTCATACCGGATATATAACCAATTTAAATACAAAAATTTGGTAGAAGGTTCAGGAGAAAGAGGAGTTATGGAAGATGCGACACTGTTAACCAACGACAGAATAGTAATTATTGAATTTGCAAATAGACTCTCGCACATCAAAAACTCTATGCAAAACGTACAAAGATGGATATTCACACAGCAAAAAGAAAATGCAACCAAACTGATTAGCGCAATAGAGAAAACCTATAGTAAATAAAGCACACCTTACTCTCTATCTCGGAAGTGTCTGCGAACCAAAATAAGTATCACGGCAAGTACCGCAAATAAAATAGGAAATGTCATGATTGTAAGATTTGGTGAATTATGTTGCCTATTAAAGATATTAAATTTACGTGCATAACACTATGAAAAAAATCATCCTACTGCTAGCTCTTTGCTGGTCAACTTACTGCCTAACTGCGCAACCTGTTTTAACAGAGCGCGAACAAAGTAAAATTGTTGATGAAATTTTAGAAGAAAGATTTCAGACTCTTTTACCTGTGCTAATGAAAAGATCAGGTATTGACATGTGGCTACTAATTTCCAGAGAGTACAACGAAGATCCTGTATTAAAAACAATGCTCCCTTCCACATGGCTTTCAGCACGAAGAACAACAATGCTGGTCTTCTATTTAAACCCCGCCACACAAACCTTGGAGCGCTTTGCTATTGCAAGATATAATGTAGGCAACTCAATCAAAGCAGCATGGGATTTGCAAAAATTCCCGGACCAATGGAATGCGCTTGCTGATCTAATTCAGAAAAAAAATCCATCAAAAATTGGAATCAATACCTCTTTGAATTTTGGACATGCAGATGGGCTGGATCACACACACTATGAACGCTTAGTAGATAAATTACCTGCATCGTTTAAAAACAAATTAGTTTCTGCCGAATCTCTGGCTGTGGGCTGGCTGGAGTCTCGAACCGAGCGCGAGCTAGAGATATATCAAAAACTGATTGGTCTAACACATGAGATTATTGCTGAAGGATTTTCATCACGAGTCATTACACCTGGTGTGACTACAACTGATGATTTGGTATGGTGGTTTAGACAGCGCGTTACTTCTCTTGGATTAACAACTTGGTTTCATCCTTCTGTTTCCGTACAAAGAAGCGACACTGTCAACTTTGAGCACCTGAGAAGTTTTTCCAATCGACCCGAAAATGAAGTAATACTACCTGGCGACTTACTACATGTAGATTTTGGAATCACCTACTTACGTTTGAACACAGATGTCCAACAACATGCTTATGTTCTACGTAGAGATGAAACAGATGCACCTGCTTATTTGCAAAAGGCATTTGCGACTAGTAACCGATTGCAGGATATCTTAACTTCTCAGTTTAAAACAGGACGAACTGGAAATGAAATTTTAAAAGCCGCTCGTGAGCAAGCAATAAAAGAAGGAATCAAGCCAAGTATTTACTCCCACCCGCTTGGCTTACATGGCCATGCAGCCGGCCCCACTATCGGTTTGTGGGATCAACAAGAGGGTGTTGCAGGAAGCGGCGATTATCCTGTTTATCCATCCACCGCCTATTCCATTGAGCTAAATAGTGCTACCTATATCCCCGAATGGGGTAAAGAAATCAGAATTATGTTAGAAGAGGACGGGTATTTTAATGGGAAATCCTTTCTTTTTTTAGCTGGAAGACAAGAAAAATTGCGTCTGATAAAATATTTCTAAGCCAACTTTACTACATTTCATTCCCCAAAAATTAAAAAAGTGAAAAACTACTTCTTATTGCTCACGGGTCTAATAATGACCTGCGCAGTTTCTGCTCAAAAAGTAAACTGGGAACAATTCAAAAATTGGAAGCCTCGCAACATTGGACCTGCAGGTATGAGTGGTCGTATCACGGCCATTGATGCAGTAGTTGCTAATCCCACAACCGTCTATGTGGGAGCCGCTTCTGGAGGCGTATGGAAAACAGAGAATGGCGGTCAAACATGGAACCCCATATTTGATGAGCAGCCCATTCAGAATATTGGCTCAATAGCTATACAACAAAGCAATCCCAACGTAGTTTGGGTGGGAACTGGCGAAGGCAACCCACGCAATTCACTCAACTTAGGTGCGGGCCTATACAAAACATTGGACGCCGGAAAGAATTGGAAAAAAATGGGGCTTGATAAAACAATCTGTATACATCGGGTTGTGATTGACCCAACCAATCCTAATACAGTTTATGTAGCCGCAATTGGAAATCCATATGCAGAGCATCCTGAAAGAGGCGTTTTCAAAACAACAGATGGAGGAGAAACCTGGTCAAAGATTTTATATGTCAACGACACTACCGGTTGCGCTGATTTAGTGATGGATCCCTCCAATCCCAATAAGCTAATTGCTTCGATGTGGCAGTTTCGCAGAAAGCCTTGGGAATTGAAAAGTGGTGGAGCAGGAAGTGGACTATACATGACAGTAGACGGTGGAAAAACCTGGAAAAAAATGGGCAAGGAAGAAGGAATGCCAGAAGGACCCCTTGGAAGAATTGGTATTGCTTTTGCAAGAAGCATGCCCAGCAGAGTGTATGCTAAAGTAGAAGCTACAAAAAATGGACTCTACAAAAGTGATGATGGTGGTTTTAACTGGCAACTCGTAAATAGTAACGCAGCTGATGTAACAGACAGACCATTTTATTATCAAGAGATTTATGTGGACCCCAAAAATGAAAATCGCATTTACGATGTTCACTCCACCATCACGTTAAGTGAAGATGGAGGCAAATCATTTAACACGCTTATTCCTTACTCTGGCATTCATCCAGATCACCATGCTTGGTGGATTCATCCAGAAAATCCAAACTTGATCATCGAAGGAAATGATGGAGGTATCGGCATCTCAAGAGATCGAGGTAAGAGCTGGAATTTTGACGAAAAAATTCCTGTTGGTCAATTCTATCATATTAATGTAGATAACGAAACCCCTTACAACGTAATGGGAGGAATGCAGGACAACGGAAGCTGGCATGGCCCTGCCTATGTTTGGATCAATGGAGGTATTCGTAATTATTATTGGCACAATGTGGGTGGAGGCGATGGTTTTGATGTGATGCCAGACGCAGAAGATGCTACTTGGGTTTACAGCGAAAGCCAGGGTGGATCTTTTGGAAGAAGAAACTGGAAAACAGGAGAATCTTGGTTTATTAAACCTAATCCGGCAAATCCAAATCAACTATTGCGATTCAATTGGAATACTCCAATGGCGCAGGATCCATTTGATCCCAAAACAATTTATTTAGGTAGTCAGTTTGTTCATAAAAGCACAGATAAAGGAGCAAGTTGGCAATCTATTTCAGCCGACCTCACCACCAATGACTCAACAAAAATCAAAGCTTTTCAAAATACTGGTGGCCTCACCCTAGATATAACCGGAGCAGAAACATATTGTAGCTTATTAACTATTGCACCATCTACAAAAGAAAAAGGAGTGATTTGGACAGGATCAGATGATGGCCAAGTTCAATTAACTAGAGATGGTGGACAAACCTGGACCAATTTTGCTGGTAAAATTCCAGGATTACCTGCGGGATGTTGGATTCCGCAGATCACGGCTTCACGCTACAATGCAGGAGAAGCCTTTGTGGTTGCGAATGATTATCGCAGAGGCGATCTTAAGCCCTATATTTTCCGAACAACAGATTTTGGTAAAACGTGGACGAGATTAGTTGATGAAAACAAAGTGAATGGTTATGCACTTTGCATGATTCAAGATCCGGTTGAACCTAATTTGATTTTTGTAGGTACAGAACATGGCCTATGGATCAGCGTTGATAATGGTGTCAATTTTTCTCAATGGAAAAACGGCTACCCTTCTGTATCAACTTACGACTTAGCCATCCAAGAGAGAGAAGCAGATCTTGCTATCGCTACTTTTGGAAGAGCCCTTTGGATATTAGATGATATTCGTCCATTACGTCAATTAGCAGCTAGCACGACAAAAACACCTTCTAAAAATATCACGGTATTCCAAGCACCAGAAGCCATCCAAGCACAATACAAACCAGCAGATGGTTATGAGTGGAGTGTAATGGGTATTTGGGATGCTGATAACAGACCACGCGGTGCGGCTGTTTCTTTTTACATCAACAAACCAAAACGTGCAGACTCTACCACTACCAAAATCAATTCAACAGCTACAGACAACGTAGCATCAACTACTCCTACTACAGGAGGTGGACAAGGAATGGGTGGAGGACGCGGTCAAGGCGGAGGTCGCATGGGTGGTGGCGGACGTGGAGTTGGAGGTAATAGAGGAGACTCCGTGTCAGTAAGAATTTACAATAGCGAAAACGGATTGATTCGCTCACTTAGATGGACAGCTGATACAGGATTTAATCGTGTATACTGGGGAATGGAAGAGAAAGGATATCGCCAACCAGGTTCACCCAAACCACAAGCTGGTTCTCCAGAGCCAGGTGGATTTCAAGTATTACCCGGCACTTACAAAGTTGTACTAAGTTATGCTGGACAAACTGATTCCACTTCCATCACTGTGAAAGATGATCCTCGTTTAGGTAATCGCAACGAAATAAAACTAGCACAACGTAATGCGATGGATCGCTTACGCAAAGCAGGTGACAAACTTACACTGGCCATGGATCGAATGAACGAAGCAGAGGAAGTGTGCAATAAAATGATTAATCAAGTAAAAGGACTGGAAGGAAAACCAACAGATTCCTTACGAAAAACAAGTAATGCACTTTTAGAAGACATTAAGAAATTCCGTGAGGCTATCAGTGGTAAAACCTCTGACAAACAAGGCATCACCAGAAGTCCATTTGAAGTAACAGTATTATCTCAATTGCAAACAGCGCAACAAACAATCAATGCTAAAATGGTTGCTCCAGGCGCACAAGAAGAGCAACTGATTGTAAATGCAGAAAATGCAATCAAATCAATTGTTACTTCAATCAATGAATTCTTTGCTGGTAAGTGGGAAGCCTATAAAAAACAAGTAGAAGAGACAAAACTGAATCTCTTTAAAGAATATAAGCCCATCGAATAACCCGGAAAAAGCCTTAACCTGCAGAGGGAGTTGTCTTATAAAGTAAAGACGGCTCCCTCTTTTGCTATCTGATAGCCCAGCTGTTCTACTTTTTTTCGTTCGCCACTCAACGGATTAATGAGCGGATTAGTATGGTTAAAATGAATAAAGAACACACGCTTCTTAATTGATGAAGGAGCATCATTCAACAGGCTCATTGTTTCCGTAACAAAAGGATGAGGAATTTCACTCATGGGGCGGTCCACTTCCCCATCAGCAAAAAATGTTCCATCCAAAAAAGCGTAATCAACTTTTTCAATTTCTTCAATCAAGCTTCGGCTCCATTTTGACCATTTGTCAATATCTGGAATAAACAAAATTGACTTATTGGGTCCCTTTACACGGTAGCCCACTGTTTCAGAAAATTCATCCCGATGAGGAACCAGCAATGGTGTGATGGAAAAATTTTCGTTTTCTACAGGTAGATCATCCTGCATTGTAGTAAGTGAAATATTATTGAGCCGCACTAGCTGACTCCAGGGTCCGTTTGCTGTAATAAAATTTGCCATCCGTGGCATAACATACAACGGAAGATTTTTTGCATTCATCGCTTCACGTCCTAGTTGCAAAATGCCAGTATAGTGACCCATATGCGCATGAGTCAGAAAAATAGAATGCAGCTTTACTTCTTTATAAAGCGAATCAACCAATTTGCACTGTTGAACAATATCGGGTGTTGCATCAAGTAACGAAAAGCGATGCTTCGACGGCTCTACGATTGCAAGGGAGGATACTGTTTTTCGGTTTATAGATGCAATACAGCAAGACTTAGTGCAACCTAACTGAGGCAGACCCCCATCCTGCATCACACCTAACACAACCAGCTTAACCTCCTTTGGCTGAGCAATGGCTATCACGCTTAAAAAAAAGGGACTGATTAGTACAATCAGTCCCTTCCAATTGGATCGTCTTTTCATTTTTCTGCAATGACTATGACAGGAAGTTTATTTTCAACGATGGCTTTATTGAACTCTTTTACCCCACTATCCAAAAGAGTCTGCAACTGTGCTAACGCCTGATCAACTTGTACTGCCAATTCTGTGTAAACAGTTTTAGCCTGCTGAGGAGGCGCCATATTACCACTATTAGCCATATCAAAAACACCACCCAATTTATCATCCAAACGAATAGGGAAGTTTAAAACATCTTGCCCACTTTTTGCCTTTGTTTGATGGAGCAACTCTTCAACAGCAGTTAACTTTTTAGATAAGCTATCGCCCATTGCTTTTAATGCAGCAGGACAGGTTTTCCCTTGGCGATTTATGAACTCGCTAATCTGTTGACGCGTCTGTCTAATTTGACGAATGGCAATCATGGTCTGATTGAACTTATCGCGCACCTGAATTAGAAAATTCAATTGCGCCTCATAATCTGCCTGCGAACATTTATAATTTGGATCCGCTAAAACAGTAAATGGCACCAGCAGTGTATCCTTATTAAACTGAAACCTTGCTGTATAATTCCCAGGCGCTGCAATAATACTTCCAGGAATTCCATTCCAAAGAATCAACCCATCAATTTTTTCTGCCTCCGGGTACTTAAGATCCCAAACAAATTGATTAAAACCTTTTTTGATAGTAAGCTCATTTTCTTTGGCATTTGTGGTAAAGCGCTTAATCAATTTGCCAGCAGGATCCAAAATAGAAACAGAAGCTTGTGTTGAATCCGTTACTTCGTCTTTGAGCCAAAAATTAATTACAGCTCCTTTTGNNACGGATTGGTGGCGCTATTTGCTGGAACACTCATCGATCCCCAACGAGAAGTGACACCAGGCATTCTATAGCTGTTGTTAGTTTGATAAATATGAATGGACTTAGTCAATGCAGATGGATCTGCTTGTTGAACCATTGACAAATCATCAATCATCCAAATAGAACGCCCCTGTGTCGCTACAATCAAATCATTATTCTTAATTGTCAAATCTGTAATAGGAACCAAGGGTAAATTGAGTTGAAAAGGTTGCCAGTTTGCACCGCCATCATAGCTGATATACATACCAAATTCAGTACCCGCGTATAATAATCCGGAACGTTTGTGATCAGCACGCATCACGCGGGTAAAGTGCATGGAAGAAATTCCCTTCGTAATTAATTGCCAACTCTGCCCATAATCTTCGGTTTTATAGATGTAGGGAGTATAATCATCTAACTTATAACGAGTACCCGTAATATAAATCACTCCTCTACGGAATGGATCTGCTTCAATAGCATTCCACATCATCCATTTAGGGGCATTTGCTGGCGTAACATTTGTCCAATTTTTTCCACCATCTCTACTAAAATGAACCAATCCATCGTCACTACCCGTCCAAAGATGATCTTTCTCCAGCGGGCTTTCCATTGCTGTAAAAATAGTGCAGTAGTATTCTACAGAGGTATTATCCTTCGTAATGGGACCTCCGCTAGAGTATTGTCTGCTTTTATCATTGGTTGTTAAATCAGGTGATACCTGTTTCCAACTAGCCCCTTCATTGTCTGTTACAAAAAGAGCATTACCAGCACAGTATAATTTTTTGGGATCATGTGGTGAAAAGAAAATGGGAAAGTTCCATTGGAATCGATACTTGAGTACATCAGCGCCTGCTCCCATTGGATTATCCGGCCAAACAGAGATGGCTCTGTTCTCTCCGGTGGTATGATCGAAGCGCGAAAGATAGCCACCATAATTTCCACCATAGACAATATTGGGGTTGAGTGGGTCTGCAACTACATACCCACTTTCGGCTCCTGCTGTAGGTTCCCAATCCTGCTCCGTGATAAAACTACCATAAGTAGAAGAACGGATTCGTAGGGTAGAGTTATCCTGTTGTGCAGCTAATACCCGATACGGAAACGCATTGTCTGTACTCACCCGATATAGTTGTGCAGTAGGTTGATTCATCATCGTACTCCAATTCTGTCCCTCATCAAAACTGACTTGTGCACCACCATCATCAGCAACAATCATTCGCTTGCCATCAGCAGGGTCAATCCATAAATCGTGATGATCTCCATGTGGTGTACGTAATGACTGAAATGTTTTTCCGCCATCTCGACTCTTCATGAAATTCACATTGGGGCAATAAACAACATTCTCATTCTTAGGGTCCACAAAAACTTTTGTGTAATACCAAGCACGTTGACGAATATTGTTATCATTACTCTGCAAGGTCCAGGTCTCCCCTTTATCTGCACTACTAAACAATCCACCTTTTTCATTTTCAATTATTGCATACAACTTATCTGTATTGGAGGGAGCAATAGCCACACCAACAATTCCCCATACACCTTTAGGCAAACCGCGGGCACTGCTAATATTCACCCACGTGTCACCCCCATCTGTACTTTTCCACAAACCGCTTCCATCCCCGCCACTCTCCAAACTATGTGGCGTACGAATCACTCGCCAGGTTCCTGCATACAGAATACTTGAATTTTCGGGATCGATAACTAAATCGCTACAACCTGTTTGCTCATTGACAAACAACGTACGCTTCCAGGTTTGACCACCGTCGGTAGATTTAAAAACACCACGCTCTGTGTTGGGTCCAAATAAATGTCCCATCACCCCTGCCCATACAATAGATGGGTTGCGTGGATCGATCAAAATATTTGTAATATGTCTGCTATCCTTAAGTCCACAATTTTTCCAAGTCTTTCCGCCATCTTCACTCTTCCAGATTCCTCCCAATCCTTCGGATACGTTTCCACGCATGGTATTTTCACCCTCGCCTACATAAATTATATTTTCATTGGAGGGGGCAATTGCGATAGCGCCAATTGAACTTCCAAAAAAACCATCACTACTATTTTTCCAATTACTACCCCCATCCGTTGTTTTCCAAACGCCACCACCGGTTGCACCAAAATAAAAAGTGTTACGTGCTTGTAAAGCACCTACAACGGCTGCACTTCTTCCTCCCCGAAAGGGCCCAATTAATCGATACTTTACTCCGCCAAACAAAGCAGGATCCATCTGTTGCGTAGCGGCCGCCTCGGACGCTTTTACTTTTTTAGGCTGCGCAATGCTACTCAAGCTGAATGCTACAAAAACACAAAAGAGAATGAGCTGTTTCATAATTTGAATTTGATAACACTGAAATTAATACTTTCCATTAATCAATTCTTAACTTCATTTTTAAAAATTTCTCTATGGAAATTCGTCTTCCTTTAACGATAATGAGCCTCGTATTCATTTTTGCAGGTTGCGGAAAAGATAGCACCACGCCTCCGCCAGATCCCTGCACTAATGTTACAATAGACATTACGGGAAATATTACAAACCCCACGGGTACTGCTTCCAATGGAAATATTATAGCAACTGCTTCAGGGGGCACCGGTCCGTATACATATAGTTTGAACAATGGAGCATTTCAGTCAACAGGTCAATTTGCAAATTTGGCTGCTGGTGCCTACACAATCACAGCAAAAAGCAGCAATGGATGCACAGGAAGTAAATCCTTTACATTAACTGCAGCAGTCCCTTGCACAGGTGTCACTATCACAATCACACCCACTATAACTGGTACTACACCCTGCGTTTCTGCTAGCGGCCTGATTACCATTAATGCAAGTGGAGGATCTACACCATACACCTACAGTCTCAACAATGGTACTGCGCAAAGTTCTAGCACATTTCAAGGGCTCAACAATGGCATTTATCAAGTAACTGTGAAAGATGCCAATGGTTGTACAGCAACCTTAACGGGCATTTCAGTAGCAAGTAGAACCGAGGGACCAAAATTTGCAGCCGTAAAAGCGCTTATTCAAGCCAATTGTGTTTCGTGTCATAATGCATCAAGTGCAAGCGGTGGAGTCAACTTAAGCACCGATTGTAGCATTGTTTCTGCGAAAGATAGAATCAAAGCAAGAGCGGTTGGTGGACAACCAAGTCCCATGCCTTCCAGTGGTTTGTTACCCGCTTCTGAAAGACAGAAAATCACCGACTGGATAAATGCGGGAGGAAGGGTAATTGACTAAGCTACTTGCTAAATTTAGCAGCCATTTTATGACCAATCCAAGCCATTGGGAAATACGCCAAAGTCAAATCAATAATTGAAAACCAAACAGGAGATGGCATTCCCACGATAGTTGCAAGCCCACCTAAAAAAAAGAGTCCTCCATAAATAAGAGAGTAGCGAAGTTGTTTATCGGAAGCCCATGCAGTAACAACAAAGGCGCTAGTAAAGGTTCCCATTGCATGTGCGAGAAAGGGAAAAATAAAATCTTGTAACCGAAGAAGTGGTAGTGCAGCTTTCAATGCTTCTCTGGAACTTGTATTTACTCCTTCTGGAAGAGGAATCAACCAACTTCCGACAAAAAGCATTCCCATATTGACACCCATTCCCATGAAAAGGGCTATAAAAAAGATGACCACATTTCTAATTTTCATACTTAAAAATTTATCTAACTTATTGATTATCTGTTTTTTCTTTAAAATACCCTGGTCCAAGATTAATAAAATTTTCGATTTTATCCACAAATTTTATTTTGTTTAACTAATTGACTAGCAATCTTAAGCGAAATCATGTAAAAGTGTACATAATTGATTGTCAATTAATTAACAAGATAATTTCGCGATTTCATTATTCAAACACTTTCTTTTAACTTTTGTTATTGATTTACCAACGATTGCCGCTGTGTGCAGGTGCACACAGAGAAGAAACTGTGTATTGA
>DDPN01000131.1:0-1586 GCA_002342205.1 Chitinophagaceae bacterium UBA2467
TTTGTTCTCGAGTTTTTGGATTACTTTATTGATCCTCCTCGTTATACTATCGAAGAGTGTATGGAGCGTGGACTAACCTACGCGTTGCCTCTCAAAGCAAAATTGCGTTTGAGTTGTAACGATGAGGAGCACGTCGACTTCCAAACTATTGTACAAGACGTTTTCTTGGGAAATATCCCTTACATGACTCCACGCGGAACCTTCGTGATTAACGGAGCAGAGCGTGTAGTAGTATCACAATTGCACCGTTCACCTGGTGTGTTCTTTGGACAGTCTGTTCACCCCAATGGAACAAAAATTTATTCTGCTCGTGTAATCCCATTCAAGGGTGCATGGATGGAATTTGCTACCGACATCAACAATGTGATGTACGCGTATATCGATCGTAAGAAGAAGTTTCCGGTTACTACACTTCTTCGTTCTATCGGTTACGAAACTGATAAAGACATTCTGGAATTATTCGGAATGGCGGATGAAGTAAAGGCTGATAAAAAAACATTAGGCAAGTATGTGGGTAAGCGTTTAGCGGCTCGCGTATTGCGCACTTGGGTAGAAGACTTTGTAGATGAAGATACTGGTGAAGTTGTTTCCATTGAGCGTAATGAAATCGTAATGGAGCGTGACACCGTATTAGACGAAGAAGCTATCGAAACAATCACCTCTTTGGAAGTGGGTAGCGTGTTTATACAGCGCGAAGATGTAGGGGGTGATTATGCAATTATCTACAACACCTTGAATAAGGATACTTCTAATAGTGAATTAGAAGCGGTTCAATTTATCTATCGCCAGTTACGTGGTGCTGATGCGCCAGATAACGAAACAGCGCGTGGAATTATTGATAAGTTATTCTTTAGTGATAAGCGTTATGATCTGGGTGAAGTTGGACGTTACAAGATCAATCGCAAACTCAATTTGAATCTTCCAATTGAGAAAAAGACATTGACAAAAGAAGATATCATTCTCATTATTAAATATCTAGTTCGTTTAACGAATGGTAAAGCGGAGATCGATGATATCGATCACCTCAGCAACCGTCGTGTACGTACCGTAGGGGAGCAGTTGTATGCTCAGTTCGGTGTCGGATTAGCGCGTATGGCTCGTACCATCCGTGAGAGAATGAACGTACGCGATAATGAAGTATTTACTCCGGTGGATTTGATCAATGCAAGAACACTTTCTTCTGTGATCAATTCATTCTTTGGTACTTCTCAACTTTCTCAGTTCCTTGATCAAACCAACCCGCTTTCTGAAATCACGCACAAGCGTCGTATTTCTGCGTTAGGCCCCGGTGGTTTGAGTCGTGAGAGAGCAGGTTTCGAAGTACGTGACGTACACTATTCTCACTATGGTCGTCTGTGTACGATTGAAACACCAGAAGGTCCAAACATTGGATTGATTTCTACACTTTGTGTACATGCGAAAATCAATTCAATGGGCTTCATTGAAACGCCTTATCGTAAAGTGGCTGATGGAAAGGTGAACATGAAAGAATTGGCTTTCTTGAGTGCAGAAGAAGAGGACCAGGCAAAAATTGCACAGGCTAATACCACACTTGACGAAAAAGGAAATGTGGTAGAAGACCGCGT
>DDPN01000131.1:1728-8928 GCA_002342205.1 Chitinophagaceae bacterium UBA2467
GCTGTACCGCTTCTTCGTCCCGATGTACCTATCGTGGGTACAGGTTTTGAAGGAAAGGCTGCACGTGATGCACGTATTCAAATTCATGCTGAAGGAACGGGTGTTGTTGAGTATGTAGACGCCAATGAAATTCATGTTCGTTATGAGCGTGACGCTAGCGAAAAGTTAGTAAGCTTCGAAGATGATTTGCGTGTATACAGATTAACCAAGTTCATCAAGACTAACCAAGAGACTTCTATCAATCTTCGTCCTGCAGTTAAAAAAGGACAGAAGGTGAAGAAAGGAGATTTCTTAACAGAAGGATACGCTACACAAAATGGCGAATTAGCACTTGGAAAGAATCTTAAAGTGGCATTCATGCCATGGAAAGGATACAACTTCGAGGATGCTATCGTGATCAGTGAGCGTGTAGTTAAAGAAGACTTATTTACTTCCGTTCACATCTCAGAATATGAGTTAGAAGTACGTGATACCAAATTAGGAGAAGAAGAATTGACGCCAGATATTCCCAACGTTTCTGAAGAAGCAACCAAGGATCTGGATGAGAATGGTATCATTCGTATTGGTGCGCAAGTGAAAGAAGGAGATATTCTGATCGGAAAAATTACTCCGAAAGGAGAGAGTGATCCTACACCAGAAGAGAAATTACTCCGCGCCATCTTTGGTGACAAAGCTGGTGATGCAAAGGATGCTTCGTTGAAAGCACCAAATGGAGTGGAAGGTGTAGTAATTGGTAAAAAATTATTCCAACGCGCTAAAAAAGATAAGAACGCTAAGGTTCGTGAAAAAGCAGCTTTGGAAAAATTAGAGAAGCAACACGAGAAGAATGAAAATGATTTGAAAGAAGTATTACTCGAGAAATTGGGAGCTCTTCTAAAAGATCAAGCGTCTGCTGGTGTAAGCAACAACTTTGGCGAAGTACAAATTGCTAAAGGATCGAAATTCTCTGATAAAAATTTACGTGGTCTTGATTATGCCAACGTTAACCCATTGGGTTGGACAGGTGATAAAAAGACTGATGATCGCATCAACACCTTATTGCACAATTACAGCATTAAGTTCAATGAAGAGTTAGGTCGTTACAAGCGTGAGAAATTTAACATCAGCATTGGTGATGAATTACCAGCAGGTGTTCTCAAGCTTGCAAAAGTTTATCTCGCTGTGAAGCGTAAGCTTAAAGTGGGAGATAAAATGGCCGGACGTCACGGAAACAAAGGTATTGTTGCAAAAATCGTACGTCAAGAGGATATGCCATTCCTAGAAGATGGAACTCCAGTTGATATCGTATTGAATCCATTGGGTGTACCTAGCCGTATGAATCTCGGTCAGATCTACGAAACGATTTTGGGTTGGACCGGAGAAAAATTAGGACTCAAATTCTCTACGCCCATCTTTGATGGTGCAACTGTTGAAGAAATTGGTTCTTATTGTCAGCAAGCGGGTATTCCAATGTTTGGACATACTTATCTGTATGACGGTGAAACAGGAGAGCGTTTTGACCAAAAAGCTACTGTGGGTATCATCTACATGATCAAACTTCATCACATGGTGGATGATAAGATGCACGCACGTTCTATCGGGCCCTACAGTCTTATCACGCAGCAGCCGTTGGGTGGTAAGGCGCAGTTTGGAGGACAGCGTTTTGGTGAGATGGAGGTTTGGGCATTGGAAGCATATGGTGCCTCTAACATCTTACAAGAATTACTCACCATCAAGAGTGACGATATCATTGGAAGAGCTAAGACCTACGAGTCATTAGTGAAGGGTGACAACGTCCCCAAAGCTGGTGTCCCTGAGTCCTTCAATGTATTAGTACACGAATTGAGAGGATTGGGTCTAGACCTTCAGTTTGACTAATCGATATTAAACAAACTCTAACTATCAAACAGATCTAAAGATCATGGCTATAAAAAAAGAAAATCGTCCGAAATCAGCTTTTTCCAAAATCACCATTGGATTAGCTTCTCCTGATAACATTCTGGAAAGAAGTTTTGGGGAAATTTTAAAGCCGGAAACGATCAACTACCGCACCTACAAACCTGAGCGTGATGGTTTGTTTTGTGAGCGCATATTTGGTCCTGTAAAAGATTACGAGTGTGCTTGCGGAAAGTACAAGCGTATTCGTTACAAGGGCATTGTGTGTGACCGTTGCGGTGTTGAAGTAACTGAAAAGAAAGTTCGTCGTGAGCGCATGGGACATATCAAATTGGTTGTTCCTGTTGTGCACATTTGGTACTTCAAATCTTTGCCAAATAAGATTGGATACCTAATGGGAATGAGCTCTAAGAAGTTAGAGTCTATTGTGTACTATGAGCGTTACGTGGTGATTCAGCCTGGTATTCGTGCTGAAAAAGGACAGAACATTGCCGATCTTCTTACAGAGGAAGAGTACCTGGATATCTTGGATACTTTACCTAAGGAGAATCAATATTTGCCTGATGATGATCCGCAAAAGTTCATTGCAAAAATGGGTGCGGAAGCCGTACATGATTTGTTAGCAAGAATTGATTTGGATCAACTTTCGTTTGATTTGAGAAATGCTGCTGCAACAGAAACTTCACAACAGCGTAAAGCTGATGCATTGAAGCGTTTGAGTGTAGTAGAAGCATTCCGCGAAGCCAACCAACGAATCACGAATCGTCCTGAGTGGATGGTTATGCAATACATTCCGGTGATTCCACCTGAGTTACGTCCATTAGTACCGCTGGATGGTGGTCGATTTGCCTCTTCTGATCTGAATGATCTTTACAGACGAGTAATCATCCGTAACAACCGTTTGAAGCGTTTGTTAGAGATCAAAGCTCCTGAAGTAATCCTTCGTAATGAAAAGAGGATGTTGCAAGAAGCAGTGGATTCACTATTTGACAATAGCCGTAAGTCCAACGCTGTAAAAGCAGAAGGTGGGCGTGCGCTGAAATCATTGAGTGATGTGTTGAAAGGTAAGCAAGGTCGTTTCCGCCAAAACTTATTGGGTAAGCGTGTGGACTATTCTGGTCGTTCTGTTATTGTGGTAGGACCTGAGTTGAAATTACACGAGTGCGGTCTTCCTAAGGATATGGCTGCAGAATTATTCAAGCCATTTATCATTCGTAAGTTGATTGAAAGAGGTATCGTAAAAACAGTGAAGTCTGCTCGTAAACTAGTAGATAAAAAAGAAGCTGTTATTTGGGATATCCTTGAAAATATTTTAAAAGGTCATCCGGTTCTATTGAATCGTGCCCCCACACTTCACCGTCTCTCTATCCAGGCGTTCCAGCCAAAGTTGATCGAAGGAAAAGCTATCCAGCTTCATCCATTGGTAACTTCTGCCTTTAACGCGGACTTTGATGGTGACCAAATGGCGGTACACGTTCCATTGGGACACGGTGCGATCTTAGAAGCACAGTTGTTAATGTTAGCTTCTCACAACATTTTGAATCCTCAAAATGGTACGCCTATTACCCTTCCTTCTCAGGACATGGTGTTAGGACTGTACTACATCACTAAAGGCAAACGCTCTACTGATAAGGAAAAAATGAAAGGAGAGGGCAAGGCCTTCTACTCAAGTGAAGAAGTTATCATTGCGTATAACGAAGGAAAATTGGATTTGCATGCATGGATTAAAGTAAAAGCGAATGTGCGCAATGACAATGGACAGTTGGAAAATAAACTGATTGAAACAACAGTAGGTCGCGTATTGTTCAATCAGCATGTTCCTGTTGAAGTAGGATTTGTAAATGCCCTCCTGACTAAAAAGAACCTTCGTGAAATCATTGGAGATATCATCAACATTACCAATGTTCCAAAAACTGCTAAGTTCTTGGATGATATCAAGCAATTAGGATTCCGTACCGCGTTCAAGGGTGGACTTTCTTTCAATATCAACGATCTTATCATTCCAGATATTAAAGAGGAGCTTCTTGAAAATGCAAAAGCGGAAGTGGAGGAAGTTTGGGAGAGTTATAACATGGGTCTGATTACAAACAACGAACGTTACAATCAGATCGTAGATATCTGGAGCCGTGTGGATACACGAATCACAGAAACCCTGATCAAAGAATTGAGCAGTGATAAGCAAGGATTCAACTCTGTATACATGATGTTGGATTCCGGAGCCCGTGGTTCTAAACAACAGATCAAACAGTTGGCTGGTATCCGCGGATTGATGGCTAAACCTCGTAAGAGTGGTTCTACAGGAAGTGAGATCATCGAGAATCCAATTCTTTCCAACTTCAAAGGAGGTCTGAACGTATTGGATTACTTCATCTCAACACACGGTGCGCGTAAAGGTCTTGCCGATACGGCATTGAAAACTGCCGATGCGGGTTATCTGACTCGTCGTTTGGTGGATGTGGCGCAAGATGTAGTTATTACAGAGGAGGATTGTGGTACACTTCGTGGTATTGCAACAACTGCACTTAAAGACAATGAAGATATCATTGAACCATTGAGCGATCGTATTGAAGGTCGTACTTCTTTACATGATGTTTATGACCCAGTTTCTGAAAAACTGATTGTAGCTGCTGGTGAGCAAATCACGGAGCAATTAGCTAAGCAGATTGAGGACGCTGGTGTTGAAACCGTAGAGATTCGTTCAGTACTTACTTGCGAAAGCAAGCGTGGTGTGTGTGTGAAATGTTACGGAAGAAATCTTGCTTCTGGTATCACAGCACAAAAAGGAGACGCGGTTGGTATCATTGCTGCCCAATCAATCGGGGAGCCAGGTACACAGCTTACCCTTCGTACTTTCCACGTGGGTGGTGTGGCTGGTTCAGCATCTGTTGAATCAACATTAGCTGCTAAGTTTGATGGTACTGTTCAGTTCGATGGATTACGCACAGTTACCGTTACGAACAACGATGGAGCAAAATCGCAGGTTGTTATCGGACGTACAGGTGAGGTTCGAATTGTAGATACAAAAGCAGATCGTTTATTGATCACTAACAATATTCCTTATGGATCTACCTTGAATGTAAAGGATGGTCAAAAGGTTACTAAAGGTGATGTGATTTGCACATGGGATCCATTCAACAATGTAATCCTTGCCGAGATCGATGGTACTGTCAAATTTGAAAATGTAATTGACGGGGTTACCTATCGTGAGGAGGCAGATGAGCAAACTGGACACCGTGAAAAAGTTGTTATTGAAACAAGAGATAAGACCAAGATTCCATCTATTCTGGTAGAGGGTAAGGATAAAAAATCGTATAACCTTCCAACCGGAAGCCATATCATCATCGAAGAAGGCGACAACGTGAAAGCGGGTCAGGTAATCGTGAAGATTCCTCGTATCCTTGGAAAACTTCGTGATATCACGGGAGGTCTTCCACGTGTTACAGAGTTATTCGAGGCACGTAATCCAGGTAACCCTGCTGTAGTTGCTGAAATTGATGGTGTGGTAATTATGGGTGCTGTTAAACGTGGTAATAGAGAAATTACGATTGAAGCCAAAGACGGCGTTCAAAAGAAATATCTTGTTCCGTTAACTCGTCAGATTCTTGCACAGGATGGTGACTTTGTGAAAGCCGGTACTGCGTTGAGTGATGGTCAAATTGCGCCATTTGATATTCTTTCTATTAAGGGTCCATTTGCTGTACAAGAGTACGTTGTAAACGAGATCCAAGAAGTATATCGTTTGCAAGGTGTAAAAATCAATGACAAGCACATTGAAGTAATTGTACGTCAGATGATGCGCAAAGTCAATATAGTTGATCCAGGAGATACTCGTTTCTTAGAAGATGACCTGGTAGACAAATTTGAATTTGTAGAAGAGAACGACTACATCTTTGACAAGAAGGTAGTGACTGAGCCTGGAGATAGTACTAAACTTCGTGCTGGTCAGATTGTGAACCTGCGTGAACTCCGCGAAGAGAACTCTATTCTTCGTCGTTCTGATAAGAAAGTAGTAGAATACAGAGACGCGAAGCCAGCTACATCATCCCCAACCTTGTTGGGAATTACCAAGGCTTCCTTGGGTGTTCAAAGCTGGATCTCTGCTGCTTCCTTCCAGGAAACAACGAAAGTGCTTTCATCTGCCGCTATCAACGGTAAGACAGATGAAATGCTTGGACTCAAAGAGAACGTCATTACAGGTCATCCGATCCCAGCCGGTACAGGTTTGCGTGAGTTTGACCGAATGATTGTGGGCAGCAAGGAAGAGTATGAACTCTTACAAACTACCCGTGAGGCCATGGCTTTTGATGAAGAAGAATAAGTAGTAAAAACTTGAATACACGTAAAGGCCGCTCCCTCGAGCGGCCTTTTTTCATTGGGAGAAGGATGTACTCCCTCCTAAAGCTTTCTTATCTCTATCTTTGCTTAAAATTTGTTGTCTATGAAAAAGGGAATGATCATTTGGAATGTAGTGTTGTCCGTATTATCCGCCTATTTTTTGTTTCAGTTTGTCTCTGGTGGGGCTGCTAAAACACTATCAAAAGCAAAAGCAACTCCTGCTGGTCCCTTTAAGATGGCCTATTTTGAGATGGACTCAGTAGAGGCCAATTTTGAGTTGGTAAAGGAATTAAAAGACGAGCTATTGAAAAAAGAGCAGGGTATTGAACAGGAAATGCAAAAGATGGCTAATAATATGCAGCAGCGCTATAATTACTACCAACAGCAAGCTAATACGGGTTTAATGAATCAGTCTCAAAGCGATGCGGCAGGTAGGGAGCTAAGAAATTTGGATGAGCAAATGAAAAATCGCAAACAGGCCCTCGATGCTGAATACGGCGATTTTGTGATGCGTCGTCAAAATGAGATTAAGGCTAAAATTGAAGAGTACCTACGCGAGTACAATAACGCTAGCTCATACACGTATATCGTTTCTTATGAGCCTGGTTTGTTTTACTATAAGGATACAGCCTATAATATCACTGCAGATTTAGTGAAGGGGCTAAATGAACGATACAAGCCAGCGGCTAAGAAATAATTTTTATGAAAGCGGAAAATTGTCTTACCCTGTTTCGACAGGTTCTTGTCGATTATCACCAGATTGATCAGGTAGACACACCACTACATAATCCTTACCCCGCCAATTCTCTTGATTCTTTACTGTATCACAAATGCTGGGTGGATACTGTGCAATGGCATTTAGAAGATCTTGTACGAGACCCTTCTATTGAGCCGGTAAAGGGGCTAGAATTAAAACGAAGAATAGACGCTTCCAATCAATTAAGAACCGATCTGGTTGAAAAGATTGATGATTATATCCTAGCGCAACTA